>NZ_JAEFCE010000009.1:0-108524 GCF_016406055.1 Vibrio sp. IB15 | reverse complement strand
AAGAGTCAAGCACATGGGACAGGCATGTCTTCGCTCTGAATTAAGCAACAAAGCCTACCATACCTTTCCGATTCATGCATGACTGCATCACCCAATAGAGTTGGGTTCCAGTCTGGAGTTGAAAGTTTTTCCCAAGACTTGATCCTAGATTCTCTCAAATTACTGTTATCTTCGAGCGCAGGAGACATAGACAAATACTGAACAGCTCTAACTCCTCTTTCTGACATATTTTCTTTAACTCCATGTGCAAGTAGGCCATTAAAAATCAACATATCACCAGCTTCTAATCGAGGAATAATAATTGGATGCTCCTCTTTATTTACCTTAGGTCTAATAGGGTCACGATCTTTAGGCTGCTTCACTTTCCAATCGTCAAAATGTCTAAACAAACTCGGGCAACATTGAAACCCTCCGGTTTCCGGATTCGAGTCATTCAAAGCAATAATACCCTGAACTCTTTGTGGTAGATTTTCTAAACTCGTGTCCACATCCCAATGTAACGAAATATCAAAACCTTCATCTGTCCGTTTTATTAAATCTCTTGATCTGTTCAATATATTAGGTGGATTAAGATTCACTCTATCCAAAGTAACCCATAGCTCTTCGCAATCCCATATATCAACAAATGCATTGTATACTTTACTGTCTTGGCGTGATTCCCATAACAACTGATGGTGATACACTTCAACAAAACCATATACATAAAGGTCTTTATCGAGATCGCTCCGGTACACTTTTTCTGGATACCATGTTTCTGGTTTCTCCCTATCCATATTTTGAAAATCCCAGGTCATATCAAGTATCTTCTCTGCAAGGTCCTTAGAGATTGCACTCTTTATGATCACAAACCCAAATTCTTGCCAATGTTTCCAGTCTTCTTTACTTAAAACCTTAAGTGGTAAATCTTTAGTTATTTTATTAAGATTTTTTTTTGCGAAGTATGATTCTCCGTCTTCACTTTGGTATCTACCACAGGCCGAATTAAAAAACTTTTCTTTCATAAAATATTATTAAACTTATTTTTCAGCGGTTAATTTGTTTTCGAGTAATGTACTTATTTTTATTTTTTATTTAACCCCACAAATTGAAATGTAACTTTTCAAAAATAGACTGCCAACATGACATTTCCATAACAAAAAACATCAAAAACACAAAATACCGCTCTCCCACCAACGAATAATGTTAATTATTGTGAAGAAAATTTAAAAAATATCACCATAAAAAAATTTTTTATTGAAAATTTATTTTCAAGCGTAGACGATTATGTAACGTTTCAACAATAACCTGCCCGCGTAAATCAAGAAGTATTATTAATATATATGATCTTGGCATATTTAATTTAAATATTAATTTTTACTTAATTTTAATTATCTTATTTTTTTTCGAATAACCACATAATCAATACACTTAATTATCGGTAATTTAAAAATCACCTGTCTAAAAAAACAACAATAAAAAACAGGTACTTAGATAACCCTTATATTTCATAGGATATTTTGTCTAATATTTAGGCAATATTTGAAATTGACAATTTAATCAAAAACAAATGATTTTTATTTAAATCCTATTTTTTAATTTTTCGAATTACAGTGTTGTGATTAAGTTAGCAATTAAGTGCATTAATAAGAAAGGAGAATGCTAAAGGCAGTACCAATCGAAACGAGTTACGCTCTATTCAAGCCTCAAATTTTAATTTGCTAACTGAGGCTTCAGGTGGATCGAAGGGGCTGTTCGCGGAAACTCTAACGACAATCTTCAGCTACAGTACATTTCGCAGCTGCAGAAAACACTTTGCTAGCTCTTTAGATCAACAGGGCATTTAAAAGTATGAACCGCAGAAACTAAAAAAGCTCCAATATCGCTATTGGAGCTTTATATTTATCTCACGTTAGGTGACCGTGGCATTAGCGCCAACTAAACATTCGTACTTCGTTGCCCTCTTCAGGCTTCTTGGGAATATTCAAAGACAGCGCTAAAGAAACCACAGCCATCGCTGCACCAATGTAGAACACTGTCGCAGGCGAAGATAGCCAAATCACACCGAAGGCAACAGGAATTACAACAGCTGCAATATGATTGATCGTAAAAGAAACACCTGCAGTTGAAGCCATATCGGCTGGGTCAGCAATCTTCTGGAAATAGGTTTTAATAGCTAACGCTAAAGCGAAGAATAGGTGATCGACTACGTACAGAGCTGCGGCCCATTCAGCCGTTTGCACTAAAGCATACCCAACAAACACACCGACCAAACCAACATACTCGAAAATCAATGCCTTGCGTTCACCAATTACACCAATTAATCGACCTATACGTTTTGCAAATAAGAAGTTAAACAGGTAATTGATTAAAAACAGTAGAGTGACGTCTGCTGCAGAGTAACCGAACTTTTCAACCATCAAAAAGCCTGCGAATACGGTAAATATCTGTCGTCGGGCCCCACTCATGAAGGTCAACGCGTAGTAGAGCCAGTAACGCTTTCTCAGCACCAGTTTCTTATTTTGTTGAGTCTTGGTTTGAAATTCAGGGAAGCCAAAAGTCATCACCAGTACCAGAACAAAACCTAAGCCGCCAGTAATGCCATATACCCAAACGAAATCGAGCTTTAACTGCTCCAACATCCCCCAGATAGAGCCGTAAGTAAGCAGAGATGCTAACGCACCAACCGAGATCATTTTACCTAGCATCTCTGGTGCTTCTTCTTTACTCAGCCATTGTAGGGATAAAGATTGCTTGAGGGTTTCAAAATAATGAAAGCCCGTCGACATCAAAATGGTGGTAAACAAAAGGCCAGTAAGTGAAGGGAACAAGCCAGTAATCGCCGTCCCGATAGTGAGCATAGCCAGCGATACCAACATGAAGCGCTGCTCGCGGATGAAAGCCAGCACAAACAACACAGTAAAAGCTAAAAAGCCTGGAATTTCACGAACGCTTTGCAGCAAGCCGATATCGGCACCGTCAAAGTTCGCTTTCTCTATCACGAAATTGTTCAACAGAGCCATCCAGCTCGAAAAAGCGATAGGTACAACAATCGAAATCAATAATAAAAAGTTTTGCGGCGTTTTCCAGCTCGCCTTCGATGCACTCATAGCAGCCAAATCCTGAATGATAATGTTACATCATACTCTGCTTTTCTCTTGAGTCACAAATCATTAACACTTCTGGAGAAGTTAAAATGACACGACTTTTATCGTTTGCGTAGGGGAGCGAAAAAACAGCAATCGACGCCTTGAAATGATGAAACATTATGTTACATTTACACCCTACTTGATCACAACCAAGTGACGGGAATGACAACCCTGCGTAACACTCCTCTCTACTACGCGCATCCCAATATCAAAATTTCATTCTAAGCCTACCTGCACTTGCAGAGTTTGCGCTTCTGACTTTTATAATAATAACTCATTGGATTAACTATGTTTCCCATCTCTCATGAGGGGAAGTGGTTTCGATTTTTAATGGTATTCATATTCCTTGGTGCTGCCATGGAGACGGATATCTATCTACCCACATTTCCCGATATATTGAACGACTTCAACACTAACGCGGTTATGGTGCAGCGCATTCTGAGCTATAACTTTATCGGCATCTGTCTTGGTTCCTTACTCTATGGACCACTATCGGATCATTTTGGTCGCCGAAAGATACTAATGTTTGGTTTTAGCGTCTTTCTTGCTGCAAGTATCGGCTGTATTTATGCTTCGAGTATCGAGCAATTACTAGCATTTCGACTGCTTCAAGGCATCGGTAGTTCAGCGTGCGTAATCGTTGGTACCGCAATGATCTTTGATCTGTTCGATGAAGAACCCGCCGCCAAACTGATTGCCGATCTCAACACGTTAGTGGTCAGCTTAATGGCTTTTGCACCTCTTATTGGCGGCTGGATAAGTCTCCATATGGGGTATAAAGCAAACTTTGTCTTTATCGCCATTTTAGTACTGCTTTCTGCGACCAAATGTTTCTTCTTCTTGCCTGAATCTTTAAGTAAAGATAAACGGAAGAAGGTCGCGCCAAAGCGAATAGCAAGCGACTACAAAACCCTATTGTCTTCGTCAGCCTTTTGGTACAACACGCTAGTGACGAGCTTAATTCTTGCCGCCTATATGATTTATGTTTCCAACATGTCGTTATTGTATATAGAGCAATTAGAAGTCAGCCCTGATCAGTTCCCGTTTTTCCAAATGGCAACACTGGGCACATTCGTCTTGGTGAGTTTGAACAACGCACGCTTAATCGACAGGTTTGGCATTGATAAATTAAAAAGTACTGGGCTTGGCTTAATATTTACCACCACGCTCATCTTTTTCTTATTGCCGTCTGAACAACTTAACTCACCATTCATCCTAACAGGGACGATGTGCTTATTTTCAATAGGTGCAGGGTTATCGATTGGATTGTTCTTTGCGAAATCGATGCAAGTTTTTCCAGATCTAACAGGGATCGCAGCATCACTGGTGACAGCTATTCGTCTATTTATCGTTTCTGCAGCGATTGATTTAGGCAGTAATGCGTATGAAGGGACGTCGGAGTCAGTCATACATGTGATGACCGCTGTCGTTGCCTTTTTAGCGGCTATCTCCTCAGTCAATTACTGGCGTCAAAGCCGATTGAAGCAGGCAGAAAATATGGAGTAAATATCTGAATAAAGAGGGGAGCTAGCCTCCCCTCTTTATTGATTGAATACCTTTAAAGGTTTTTATAAAAGGTTAACCACTCGCCTCGCTCTAAGCCGCTAACGTTCACTCCAGTGATGCCACTCGAGGTTGTTGCATTAGAAGGAGAGAATGAAAGGTTAACGTTTTTGAATTGTTCAGAAATACGACTTTCTGTTCCTGTTTGAGAGAGCACATACCCCAAGTTGGTAGAGTTCCAACTTGAATTTCCACTGTCTTCCCATTTTTTGAGGAGTTCTTTTGTTACCAGTTGGCTACCAACTTTAAGAGCCGGACCACTAATATTTCGGAATTGATAGTAATCCACCCCTGAAGAAGTCACTGCAATGACCTTATCCTCTAATACATACAAAAAGTTGATCGCGCTACTTATCAACGCCTGGTGTACAAGTACAGATCTCTTCATGTTATCCACGATATAGAGCGAATTCTCGGTTGTAATAGCGCTCACAATTCCATCCGCCGATGTCGCCATATGGCGAATGGCACCATCAACCGCTAGCCCTCCGAGCTCTTTTTGCTGTGCGGAGTTTGAAATCCACTCGAGCTTATTATCTTCCAAGCCCAATAGAATTTGCTGTTGGGCAACAATGTTCGCGGTTTTCAAATTGCTCTTGTCAATCGTCATCTTAGTCGAGAGGTTTGCAGCATTCACAACTTCAGATGCAACATTACTGCTTAAAGGGTGGTTACCGTAGATAACCAATACTTCACTCTCATCATAAGAGGGGAAAATTTGTGGCGACGAGGCCTTAAGCGGATGACGCAAACTCTTCATGGCGAGCGTGTCGGCACTTAACAACTTGAGTTCTTGAGAACCTACTGAACTACTGGAGCCCTTAACCGCCAACAAGGAACCGCTTTCCAACAAGGGGAGTACCGACGCAAAATTATCATTCATACACGATTGATTTGCGGATGGGTCAACCGCTGGGGTAGGTTTAATAACCGGAGGAAGCTCACCACCACTTCGACTGCTATAAGTATCTATTGCGAAAGCTTTTTTCTCTGCATTGTTACTAGAACTGCTTAACCTTGCTAAAAATACGCCATTGGAACCTTGGTCATTACATACATCACTTGCTGTCGGTGAAACGTAAGCCGTCGGCTTATAAACCTTATAAGCTTGAACGCCATCTAATGCTGGTACCAATTGAACGATTTCGTTCGATTTTACCGCGACCTCGCCACCCCCAGACCCACTTCCGTGACCGTGATCGTCATCGTCATCGTCATCATGACCGTAGTGATCGTCGTGTGAACGAATACTCATCAAACCTGAATTAACTTCAGGCTCTGCATCCCCAATCAGTGTCACAGACTTATTACGTACAGCACTGTCTATTTGCATCACCATATCATCGGCAGTCAAAAATACGATTTGACCGCTAGCTCGATTCAAAGCGACGGATTTCGCACCAGACAATTGCGGTACCGCTTGTGAACCGCGGACAACCAAATCACTGTCAATTTGCAAGTGCCTCGAAGCGATCCCTGAAACGTCTACGTCAGACAGATCTAACGTTTTATGCTCGATCATAAGATCGAGTGCGTGGGCGATATTAGTATATGCTCTTTGCTTACCATCAGTTTGTGCCTTTTTCAGTGATTTTAGCAACACGTTAGACTTATCTTTAGGACCGTATGCTGTGTCTAGTGAGGAAAAATTGACCCCAACGTGATCACCAAGCTTACGTTGAAGGGATGCCTTAGCCTGAGCCAGATCGTTACTAACCGTTGGGTTAAACATCATTTCACTATGAATCAAAGTGGTAAAAGGCGACACCAGTTCAAAGCCAGGAGGGGCGGTCAAAACCGCACCATCGTATTGCCTCAGCTGCGCATGCATAGATACGTTTGCAATACGTTTTTCTAGGTCACTACATACGCCATTCAGATCTGCATCGGCACATACTAATGAATTTTGAAAGGTATAGCTGGAAGGGACAGATCCAACAGGGCTCTCCCCATCAGAGCCCCCCCCACATCCTGTGACCATTAATGCACCACACACAGCAAGTGACAATTTACACATTAAAAAACTATTACCCACTTTCAAACTCATTATTTAAAACCTATTCGACTGACAAATTAATCAATTAAAAGAATATAATTTTGATATTAAATCATTTTCCGAAATAAAAGATCAAACAATATTGATAATCACTATCATTTAAATTAACATCAGCGGCCTTTCTTATGAGTAATTTATAAAATATTTGGAGTTCAAGTGGTAAGGAATCCATACACATTGGTGGGTGTTTCGCTCATGTCCACAATGCTAATGGCTTGTGGTGGCGCAGGATCAGATGAAAAACAGGCACAATCGTTCGTAGAAGCAGATGCAGAAAAACTGTCAGGGGTAGCTCTCGATGGTTACCTACACAAAGCGAAAGTCTGTTTAGATAAAAACCACAATGCTATGTGTGATTCCGGAGATGGAGATGTCTCAACAACAGATTCCAATGGGTACTTTGAATTAAATCTTGATAATGAGAGTTCAGAACAGACGCTCTTGGTTGAGGCAATCGCAAACCAAACCATCGACATGGATATGCCAAACCAGACCATAGATTTAACATTCACACTTGAAATACCAAAAACACACTCCGCGGTTGTTAGCCCGGTCACCTCACTCATCGCCAGCGTCGCACAAAGCAGTGGGATCAGCTTTGACATGGCGGCACAATTGATTGCCCAAGAGCTAGGAGTTGAGAAGCAACTGGCTATCAGTGATTACGCCTCATCAAACTCATCAAATAGCGAAGAATTACATATGCTTGCTCGCGGTTTAACCCGCGTCATTCAAGAAGCACAAAAGGCTTCCATTGAGGCAGGCATAGATCAAATAAATGCTCGTAAAGGCGCTATGTACAAACTCGCTTCGCTGGATCTAGTCGCCTTGAAAGCGCGAACAGATTTACTCTCACATGGTGCACCTGGAACAAACAACACGTTGAAAAAACTTGGTGAGGCGTTCAAAGACCAACTTACAATATCTCAATCGGATATCAGCAGTGGTGCAATCTTAATCGCTCCTCCTGCACCTAAACATATCGAAGTAGATGATGTATCTGATACGTTCAACTGGCAATTTGTCCGTGGTTTCAACCAAAATTCAGATTACAAATACTCATTAGACTCGGGAAATACGTGGGCAACCGTGACCCGAAAACCGATTCATGTCGGATCCCAAGCGCTCAAAGAAGGGGCTGTTCAGGTAAGAGTTGCCGCTTCGAAAACACGAAACACACCAGCAGGAAACATTGCAGTTTCAAATGAAGCATATACGTTAAAAACCGAGCCTGCGGCCCCTTATAAAATTTACGTAGATGATGCAAAAAACCGATTTGATTGGGATTTTGTCGATTCTTTCAATGCTCCAAGCCTTTATGAATACTCACTGGACAACGGAACCAACTGGATCCGGGCAACAGAAAAGCCACAGAATATCGCTGACCTCGACATACCAAGTGGTCATTTACAAGTACGAGTTGCTGAAAATAGTACACTTGGGCATCTAGCTGGTTCCATCAGAGCGGCAACCGCTCCAATGACCGTTACACCACCAAAACCAGAGCAACCGACACTCGATTTTGCCAATGACAACAGCAACCTGATCAATTGGTTCTGGGTAGATGGCTACGAGGCCCCATCATTTTATGAGATAAAGCTTGGCCTTGATAAGGACTGGCAGGATGTAACGGGAGTTCCATTCATACTCGAAAATGCATCATACCCAGAGGGTACGATTTCGATTCGTGTGAAAAGTAACTCATCGAATGCGAGACCGACTGGATATGAACTGACGATCGATTCAGCTTTTACCCATTCAGATAGTCAACCGCTCGCCCCAACCAATCCAATGGTTGACGACGCAAATGATACATTCCAATGGCAGCCCGTTGAAACATTTGAAGAAGTTAGTTCCTACGAGTATTCACTAGATCGAGGGCTTCACTTTAATGCGGTCACCGGTAATCCTCAGCTCGTTGATAATAAAGCTTTTGCCAGCGGACAGGTCTGCGTGCGAGTAAAAGAAAACGCGATAAAGCAGCACCCTCCTGGCGAACTGCTCTGCTCTGATAAACCCTATACTTTCAAACCTGCTGCACCACAAAATCTGGTTGTAAATGATATCGACAACACTCTTGAGTGGAGCATCGTTGAGCCGTATAACCCCGCGGATTATGAAGTGTCGCTCGATTCAGGGGCAACATGGACCAAAGTAGTGACAATGCCCTTCCATGTGGGTAACGAAGCGAGAAGCGCAACAGATGTCCAATTACGCGTAGCAAGAAGTGTTAGCCATGCCAGAGCTAGCGGTGAGATAGCTTCGCCAACGGAAGACTTCACCAAGGTATTCGATATCCCGGTACCCAAGGGAGTAGGAGCAAGGATCATTAACCCCAAATCTGAGGCTAAAGCTAACCTCACCAATGGATATGACTGGGATTACTGGCAAAAAGTCACCATTGGGGGGCAAGAAATCAGTTTCGAATTACCTCAACACTACGAATACACGAACGACCAAGGAAAAACGTGGCATCCCGTTGTATCGAAGCCACAATTTATCGGCACCGAAGCGTATGACAAAGACAAGGTAGCCATTAGGTTAAAAGAAAATGCTAAAGAAACCGTTAAAAACCCTGCGAGCGAACCTCTTTGGGCAACAACAGATAAAACCGGTGAATTCTACGCAATCACATTTGTTCCGATGCAAGATTTAAATACCCCTGCAAAATTTAAAGAAACTTCATATGGACCGAGTTATAAGTGGGATAGTTTCAATTGCATCGCTGAATATGACAATGAGGGCAAAGGTGAGCCGATTTTTTGGGCTACGGAACAGGATTATATAAAAGTTGGCAAAGTGTCCAATACAGTTCGAGGGTTAAAGAATTGCGGTATCAACGATTGGAAGCTTCCTACAATGGAACAAGCCATCGAACTCTCAAAGCAGAGTCGTGCCAATCTACCCAACAATCTAGACAGCTACTTGATAGAGAATGGAAATACGAGTGCTTGGGCCAATGACAATGGCAGTTACGTCATAGTGAAGAATGGTGAGGTTTATAGTACATCAACTGCTTATGTGTACACAACATGGACGCTGCCCACGACCCAAGGCTTATTGAACCTCATCAATAATGAGACGGTAACAATAGACAACACCCCCAAAACAATCAACGAGTTACTCAATGAACAAAAAAATGGAGTTGATGGTGTTTTAGACGAGGCAAAAACCTTCTTAACGGACTGGTTTAGTAAGAACCAAACAGACAATAGTTACGCTTTGTTAGAATTTGCGGCAAATGAAAAATTGGAGACACTGTCGGGCTTAACCGAGAAATGGAAAAGTGGCTCTGATCTTTTCAACTCAAAGATTGCAAAATACGAGTTGCATATCAAGTTGGCTCAACAACGCGGTAATACTAACGATACCCAAGAACTTGAAGACGCCCTCAACCATTTCATAGCAAAAACCTATGAACTAGAGCAAAACACTAAAACACTGGCAACACTGATAGAAGGCGCTGAGTTTGCTCAGAAACTGGCAAAAATTCAGCAAAAAAACGCGACGGTAGATGTAAAAGCCGATTCGCTTCGGGCGTCAAAAAATGAGGGCGAGGCAAAGGCAATGCATGAAGCGAGTTTAGCGCTCAATCAAGCATTGTATATGTTAGCGCAAGAGCACGAGCAGGCAGAAAGTTTCATTGAATCGCTAGATAAGCATATAAGAAACTCTGATGATGAAACGCTGAAAGCACTGTATCGCAACCTTATTCTTCAAATGGAAAGGCTAAAATCTCGCGTTCTTACGACATTTGAAGATGAAGCAAATGACGGTTTAAAGAACTCAGGTTACAAGGTACCAGAGGCTGAGGTGTTATTCGATAACGAACGATTTGCCAAGCTCGATAAATTTGGTCATTACCTCGATAAGACAACCACATATGCACAAGGTTGGCGATGCGTTGAAGACAAGCGTATTCCAGGCAAACGCAGAGTTTGGACGTTACTCAAAGACGGCTTACCACAAGGCGAAGACAAGCTCTTCTACAATGCTTCCGCATCTGGATTACCAAGCATTTTAGGGAGCGACGGGCTTCTCGAAACCACCAATGCCGATGAAGGCATGTGTGGGTTTAAAGATTGGTCAGTCCCAAGTTTGACTCAACTGTGGTCTTTAAAGTCAAAACCAGTAAAACCAGAAAGCGAATACCTGACGTTGAATATAGAGGTATTCCCCCATCATTTAGCTTTGAACCCAGAGTATGACATGCGTACTGATGATGGGACAGTATTTTATTACTGGTCCAAAGATCAAAAAGACAATGCAAATATGCACACTGCACATTTTAAGACAATCAACAAAAGCCAAGAAACAAGCTTTACAAGCACAGACAGTACTAACCAGAAAATTACGTTAGCGCGATTGGTTCGTGAAGAAAAGGTAGCTTTAAAAGACTATGAATATCTGGACGCGATGGGAAAAGTCGTTTCAAACAGAAACGATGCGATATGTGTTAAAGACTCAATCAGCGGCTTAGCATGGCAAATATTTCAAGATGTAAATAAAGATGAATTGAAAAAGACATACCAACAGATTCAACAGGAGATAAAAGTTTGGAATAACAACCAGATGTGCGGCTTGAAAGATTGGCGTATTCCAAGCAAATACCAGCTTTACGGGTTATTTCCCTTAAATACTACGGTCTTTAAACATAATAATCTAAATGATAAATATGTAACCAATAGCCCAGCTGAAAGCGGTAAGTTTAAGACTTTAAATATCACAACATTTTCAGAACGCTCTTATGAAAAAGAAGGTGGCTACAGCCCAAATTCAAAGCTTTATCGACTGGTTGCTGGTGAATAAAGCCAACATATTGGCAATTAATCTTAATATCAACTCCATCAGCCTCTACCGAGGCTGAATTACGCAAGGAATAACATCATGTTGAACAAAAAAAAGCAACGCGGCGCGGCTGCGATTGAGTACGCCATTCTCGCTGCCGCGATGTCTGTAGTCTTACTGTCTGTGGTTGGTGGCAAAGATGGGACACTGACAAACGCGATCACTGATGCCTATAGCACAGTGGTCGAAAAAATAGAGAAAGCACAAGAATCTGAATAAGCCCGTCTACTTATAACATTAAAGGAATAACCATGACTGCCAAGCGGCTCCTGTTGCTGTCGTTATTATGCTCAGTAGTCGCGTTATCTGTCTTACTGTTCAGTCAAGGCAATAACGCGTCAGAAAAAGTCTCAGTGCCAACCACTCAGCAAACCATTAAAGTATTGGTGCCATCTCGTACTATTGACATAGGCCAGAACTACACCCCAAATTCATTTCAGTGGAAAGCCATTCCCTTAGGTGAGTTGGAGAATTACATCGACTATGTGACACCAGAAAGTATCTCAGCCGACCACTCTATGTCTGGTATTGCCCAAACAAAGCTGGTCGAAGGGTCCGTATTGTCACATGCAGACATTACTGAGCCAAAGGGAGGCTACTCACTCTCTTTTAAACTGCAGCCCGGCTATCGCGCTATTTCCGTCCCCGTTGACCAGATCACAGCAAATTCAGGCTTCATCCAACCAGGGGATCGAGTCGATATCCTACTTCTGGGCTCAAAAGATGGTGAGCTGCTTCGTTACGGTAATTCGTCACAAGGGCTATATGTCACCACTATTGTTCATAATGCTAGAGTCTTGGCATTTAATAACACTCAAGCGGCAGAATCTTACCAAAAGGTGAGAGACTCCTATGGTGCGGTCATTCCCGATAACAGCAGCGTTTCTCTAGAGGTTACCCCAGAGCAAGCCAACCAAGTCGTGCTTGCTGAACAACTGGGAAAACTCACTCTCGCACTGCGTGGACAAAACGACACCCAAGTTAACGTTCAACAAGCAAACTCAGTCACACTAGAAGTGATTTCTCCAGACACCACTCAGATATTGCCTGACGTCGGTCTGGTGGAATTTAGAGCCGATAACAAAACGATAAATAATAAAACCGGAGCTGATAACAATGGCTAGTACCTGTCGTTGGTGGGGGATTCTCCTGCTATCAAGCCTTTGCCTCTCTTTTGCATCAGCAGCATCTGCGCTTGATGTGACAATCAATGAGGCAAAAATGATTCGCCTGCCAGAAAAAGCGAAGTCGATTTTCATCTCTAGCACTCATATTGCGGATTACCAAACCTTAACCAACACCAAGGTGATGGTATTTGGCAAACGAGCTGGCAGCGCCACCATCACCGTTTTGAACGAGCAAGAACGCGTTATCTATACCAATAAGATTCGTGTGACTCACAACAGCCGCGAATTCAATGAATTGGTGAAAAACAAGTTCCCAGAAGCGTCAGTTAACGCAGAATCCTTAGGCGGCAAACTGTGGTTAAAAGGCCGTGTTCCTTCCCCAATGATGGCGCACAATATCGTGTCGTTGGCGAAAGGGTATCTGTCTCCCATTGTTAACCAAACTGAGCAGAAAGAAGGCTCGAACACAAACAAAAATAACAGTAGTGACAGTGCACTAACTCAAAGTCAGCCTACCTCCTCCAAAGAAGAGGAGCTGATTAATCAATTGGTTGTCACCATGCCAAATCAAGTCAACATTCGAGTAAAAATCGCCGAAGTCTCTCGAAATGTCTCCAACAAACTCGGAATCAAATGGGGCTCACTCGCCGGAGGCGTAGGACAATTTTACTTTGCAAAGTTTCCTAATGTCAGTAGCTGGGGAAAACCAAGCATCACAACACTGGTTGATGCATTAGCAAGTAACGGCATGATGTCTGTGCTAGCTGAACCTAACTTGACGGCAATGTCTGGTGAAGATGCAGAATTTCTAGTAGGTGGACAGGTTCCACTGCCATTGATTACTGCTGATACCACTCAAATCGAGTACAAAGACTTCGGTGTAAAACTGAACTTTACCCCCACAGTGCTTAGCCAAAATCGTATCAGTCTAAAAGTCAACCCAGAAGTCAGTAATGTCTCGATTGACGGGCAGCAAGTAATACAAGGAGCTAACTTTCCCTCTTTCACTACTCGCAGTGCTTCTACCACCATCGAGCTAGCCAGTGGGCAAAGTTTCGCTTTAGGCGGCTTATTAAAGTCTGAAGACATTGAACAATTACAAAAAGTACCACTTGTCGCGGAGATACCAGTACTAGGAAGTCTCTTCCGTTCGACGGAATTCACTCGCCGAGAAACAGAGTTAATCATCATTGTCACAGCTTATCTAGTGCAACCAACTCGTTCAGATTCTATGCAGCTACCAACCGACGGTCTCATTCCATTAAGCGATGTTGAACGTCTTCTGGCACTGCCGAGAATTCAGCGTAAAAGAACACACGACCAAGAAACATACACCGACAACCAGAAGCCTCGCTTGCTGGGTGACAACGGGTTCTATTACTGAGGACATCATGAACAAATTATCCTTATTACTCCCTGCCCTATTTATGTTTGCGGGATGCGCACCTACGCCAACCACTCAGCAACCATCGGTCGATGTGGTGTCGGTTACGAACAAGTTCTCTCTAACGCTTTCAGGAAAAGCCCTGTCAGATCAGGAAAAGGCGGATATTTCTGATTTCATATCTCGCCGAGGTGCATTAAGTAACTTGATGGTCAAAATAACAAAAACAACGCCGAAAGGTGAAAGTCAGATAGAGAAAGTAAGGCTTCACCTGATCGAATCAGGCCTCTATCCATCACAAATTTGGGTAGCAGACGAGGCTACAGAAGGTAAAGGCGACATCACCATTTTAGTCGAGTCTTACCGCGCCAAAGTCACAGCCTGTGACGCGGGTAAAACGCCAAGAACCACAGTCAACGCCTACCGCACACAGCGCAATTTTGGGTGTGCCAATGCCAATGCCCTTGCACAAATGGTAGCCAACCCTAAAGATCTGATCGTCGGTCAACCGATGAGTGGTACTCAAGGACAAAAAGCTGTCTCTAGTATCGATAACTACTTGGCTCCACCACCCCAAAACCAACAAACAATTAATGGCTCTTCGACGAACACGCTAGGGGGCTCGCTATGAATAAAGTACACCAGTTAACGGTACTCATCGCTGCGTCCGAGCAACTCGACACCCTATCGCTTAAAGCGACATTGAGTGACTTTGGTATTAACCACATTATCACCTCTTCCAATCAAGAGGATGAGGTAGTACGACAGGTCCTAAAACATGGTATCACAACTGTATTTCTCGACGTGATGAGTTGTGAGTTAGCAGAATCGAAACAGGCGGTGCAACGCTTAATTAAGCGTACAGGGTGCCAAATTATTGTGATTGGGCAATCCAATGAAATTTTCATTTACCGTGGCATGCTGGCATCAGGCGCGAGTGACTACTTAGTACCTCCTGTGACGACGCAAGACTTAGAACACGTTTCCTTTACGGCCTTGCAAAACAGTAACGGGAAACGCAATGAAAAAGTCATCTCGGTTGTCAGTACCAAAGGGGGCGCAGGTAGCAGCACTATTACCGCAACGCTTTCTCAACAACTGGCCGAACTAGGTAAGCAAGTCGCTTGCCTAGACCTCGACTTTTCAATGGGCGATTTGGATCTACTACTCAATGTTGAAGGGAACCCAGCATTAATAGAGCTTTTACAATATCCAGAAAGACTTGAACCACTTGTATTCGAGCGCTGCGGGATCAGTGTGGATGAAAAACATACTCTTTTTACTGGCTATCTACCTCTAGATGCCGCGCCATTTTGGCCACAAAAGAGTGCTTTGGACCAATTTACCCAGTTTTGCCTACAAAAAGCAGACTACCTGGTAATGGATATCCCAACTTACTCCTTACGTGATCAAGTTGGCTTCAACGCGCTGAAAAGCGCCGATATAAGAGTCATTGTTGTTGAACCAACACTGGGGGCTATCCGCAACGCTGGCCAAATTATCAAGCGATTACAGGAGCCGTCCTCTTCACAGACGATAGTGACCCTGAATCATTGTAAGTCAGACTCTGCATCAATGATTTCTGTAAAGGACGTACAAAAATCATTGGGCGTCAAAGTCGATATTATCATTCCGTTTTTACCTAACCACTTTATAGGCAATTCATCACTCGGACACCCTGCTCACAAAGGTAATAAAAAGGCTAAGCTTGCGTTCAATTCTCTCATCGAGTTGATCACCGGTGAAGTGCCTCAGAGCAGTCGCCGCTTTTGGAAGCGAGGTGCATAATGTTTGGTCAGAACCCTCAGGTCATTGAACAAGATGTAAACGGTGGCGCACGAATAAATCAATCTAGCGTAACCTCGACACCTTCCATACGTGAGCACTACCATGTTATTCACGAAGAGGTTATCAAGGCCATCGACCCATCGGTTGTAGTTAGCTTAAGTACGTCAGCTCTAGAGGCCCGAATTGCTGAACTCGTGTCGGAAATAGTGATCGCCAAGCAATTGCCATTAGGCCACGGTGATGTGACTCATTCTGTAGAACAACTGCTGCATGAATTTCTAGGTTTGGGACCGCTTCAGCCTTTAATTGAAGACCAAACGGTCACAGACATTATGGTCAATGGTTACCGCGAAGTTTACGTAGAACGTTCCGGCAAACTGCAAAAAACCACGGTTCAATTTCGTAATGAAGAGCAGCTGCTCAACTTAGCACGACGTATCGTGAGCAAGGTGGGTAGGCGAATTGATGAATCGAATCCATTAGTCGATGCAAGACTGGATGATGGCAGTCGTGTCAATGTGATGATTCCACCCTTAGCGCTCGATGGGACCTATATTTCAATCCGAAAATTCAATGAGAATAAACTCTCATTGGCTCAGTTAGAGGGCCTCGGAGCGATGTCAAAATCCATGGTTAAGTTAATCGATATCATCGTTCGCTCTCGTCTTAACGTTCTTGTTGCAGGTGGCACAGGCGCAGGTAAAACCACATTGCTGAATGCGATGTCTTTTAGCATTCCACCTCAAGAACGCATCATTACCATTGAAGACACTGCTGAACTGCGATTGCAACAACCACATGTAGTACGTGCAGAAACTCGCCCAGCCAACGCAGAAGGTTTAACACCGATTACCCAGCGAGAATTGGTCAGGAATGCATTGCGTATGCGACCAGATCGCATCATTTTAGGCGAAGTTCGTGGTGATGAGGCCTTTGAGATGATGCAAGCGATGAACACAGGCCACGATGGTTCTCTGTGTACACTGCACGCTAACTCGGCGGCAGATGCTCTGGTTCGAATGGAAAACATGTTGATGATGAGCCAAGCCACTTTACCGCTCTTCGCGCTACGCCGCCAAATCGCTGACACCATTGATGTCGTAATCCAAGTTGAGCGAATGCGTGATGGGAAAAGGCGTATTGTTTCAATAACAGAAGTACAGGGTATTGAAAGCGAACAATACATTACTCATGACCTTTTTACCTTTGATGCATTGTCTGAGGATCAACAAGGAAACATTATAGGGTGCTACAAAAGTGCTAGATGTGTCCCTCACTTCAACGAGAAAGTCAGACACCACCAGCTAGATAAACAACTAAGAACTGCGATGGAGGTCGACGTTGTATGATCCTAGTTCTAGTAGTACTAAGCACATTACTAAGCCTCTTATTGTTAAGGCGTCGAGCGAGACATGCCAACGTCAATAAACGATTACAGCTTGTCAGCTGTCAGCAACAGGCATCTCGCATCTCGATAAAAAAAGACGACCATATACGTTCTAATAAACTATATGCGCTATTTCGAAGAATCAATGCCTTACTCTGCAACTCAGACAAGGGGTTTATTATTCTTACTGCGATTGGCTTTCCAATTGCAAGCCATGCTTTTTTGCCAAAGGTAGCCCTTTACTACCAGGTAATTGCTGTTGCCGGTTTATGGCTCACGTGTTTCTTCGCTTTGGTTTTCTACCGCCGTAAATTGCAAGTAGAAGAATTCGAGAAAAGTATTATCAGTGTGCTTGGTTTAATTTCTAGAGCCGTTTCTGCAGGCTTATCTGTTCCTCAAGCTATCGACCAAGTCGCGCAAAATGAACAGGGGTTACTCGGTCGTGAGTTCTCATATATTCGTGACAACTTGGCGCTTGGGCTTAGCTTAAGAGACACGTTAGAGGACGCGTGTATTCGCCTTCCTTACCATAGCTTTCGTTATTTCTCTGTTGCTCTCATCCTCAATCAGTCGAATGGTGGTCAACTACGTGACATTCTTCTAGGCCTGAGTCGAACGATGCATGACAACCGAGCGATGAGAAAAAAGGTGAAGAGCTTAACCTCTGAGCCTCGAATGACTGCTCTATTTTTATCTCTATTACCCATCGGCTTAATTGGAAGCATAGCTTGGATAGAACCCACAATGGCCGATCGATTGATCAATACGGAATCGGGACAAAATGTACTTATTTACGTTTTGAGTAGCATCTGTTTTGGCACCTTGATTCTAAACTCCTTAACACGCAATAAAAGGTTCTCTTCATGACCTACTTTGCCTCATTGATGATAGGGACAGGACTACTACTGGCCCTGATTGCGCACCTTTATTCATTTAAACGAGATATCGTCAAAAATAGGCTCATGTCTGTTTCTGCTTATTCTAATAAATACTCAACAACCTCAAGCGATTGGGGCTTTCAGGGTCAAGAATCTCGACGTCGAAAGCTAACCCTAATTGGTTTAAGGTCACCAAATGCAGAAACTTATTTTCTCGTAATAAGGTTCACCCTAATGACCGTTGGCGCCATGATTTGGCACATGACTCAAATCTCGGAGTCGGACGTGTACTCAATAGCGGAATGTATCGCCATCGCCATCGTTACCGGCATTCTTATCGATCGGATTCTCGATTGGTGGGTAAGCCAAGTGCTAATGCAAATTAGTCGTGTCGTGCCTGACGCAATTGATTTGATGGTGATCTGTGTTGCATCAGGTTTAACACTCGAATCCGTATTCCGCTGTGTTGGTGAAGAGATGCGTTCGATCTCTCCTGCATTATCACGCGAGTGGCTGTTAACCGCGACAGAGATATCGGTTCTCGATTCACCACAAACGGCACTTAACAACTTAGACAAACGAATACAACTGCCTGACATCAACAATGTCGTCACCACGATGAATCAAGCACTTCAATACGGTACACCGCTTGCTGACGCTCTGAAGCTTATCGCTTCTGATAGCCGTCAATACTACTTTCTCGAACTGGAGGAGTGGGTCGGAAAAATACCAGCAAAAATGTCGTTCCCTTTAGTGGTCTTCATTATGTTGCCAGTAGTCGCCATTATCATTGCACCAATTATGCTTAATTTAATGCAAACATTGGGGGGAATATGAGACACACCATTCTATGTTGCCTACTTACGATACTCACAGGGTGCCAATCAACAAACAAAACACAAAATGAGCACGTAGAGGACATGAAAGTAGCTGAAGTTGCGCTAATGAACGGCAAGCCTGAGAGCGCCATGGATCTCTATCACAAAATGTTGGTAGCGAAACCCAATGACCCGCAGTTACTACTGTTGATGGGCTCCGCAGCCAATCAAGCCAGTCGTTATGACGAAGCACTGCATTACTTAAAGCGTGCTATCGAGCTTAATCAATCCAGTGCGATTTACCGTGAGTTAGGCCGTTCATGGCTAGCTTTAGGAGAGCTTGAACAAGCAACCTCGGCTCTTGAAGAGTCTGTCCGACTGGAAGCTTCCGATGACGTTGCTCAAAATAGCTTAGGAGTCAGTTACTCGCTCAATAAGCAGTATTCCAAAGCCAGAGAGTGTTACTCAAATGCACTTAGCTTAATGCCTTCAAGCAACGAGTACAGAAACAACCTCGCTATGGCTTGGATACTCGATGGTAAACCAGAGCAAGGGATTCGAATTCTGCACCCGATCTTTGTTAGAGGTGAAGCGAGCGTAAAACTCCAGCTTAACCTTGCTTTGGCTTACGCGCTTTCTGGTGACAGCGAGTCTGCGAAAGCGATCGCTCGTGAGCATCTGTCGCAACCGGAATACGCGAACAATAGCTTGTATTACCAAGCCCTAGCCGCACACGCTAAGCGAGGAGAACAATAATGCTCTCTCGTCAGAAAGGTGCGAATAGCGTTGAGTTTCTAATGATCACCCTACCGTTTCTATTGCTGATACTAGGGTTCTTTGACATCTGCCGTCTGCTACTGGTCAACATCATCTTCGATGTCGCCGTTAATGCAGGTGCTCGAGAAGTCAAAACTAGACCAGTTGGCCCTTTATCAAATCAAGTTTTCATCGACACTATCGACAAGTTCCCGCTGATCGATCGCAGCAAGATCAAGTTGTCGCAACCTTTGTACGTTGAAAACCTACCGGACTTAGTTAACGAGAAGGCGACACCAATAAGCAAAGCAGTATTAGGGGAGTACACGGTATCTTACGCATCCTCATTCGCTCTGCTGCCCAGCCTTTCAACCCATTTTTCAGAACGTACCGGCAACATAACAACCTTGGAAAAAAAGGTATTGGTGAGTTATGACGGTTAATAACACACACACCAAAAAACAAGCGGGATCAGCCGCCGTTGAGTTCCCATTTGTCGTGCTCGCGATGATGTTCATTCTGTGGGGGTTGGTTGCTATCTACCGCTTATTCAGTATGCAGACTCAGTTAGACAATGTTACTTACAACCTAGTGAATGCGATTTCTTCAACTCAACTCAAACCAGAGCAAGGGAAGAATGGTTTACCCGAGACTCTGAAAGGTCCATTACTCGTGCTCGCTGAACGTTATCTGCCGAGTAGTATTGCCCGCGGCGATATTGGGATTTTACTTGAAAGTCGTGTCTTTGATACTGCTGCTTCGACGTGGGAATACGAATATCTTTATGCAGGAAGCAACTGCCAAAGTGACCCACCTATTGAGGACCTTACGGACATGCTTGTTGTAGGCAACGGTGATCCTGCATTGAATGGAACACCATCCACTTTGATTCAACTGACCATATGCGTAAAGACACCATTTGACTACGAACGACTTGATCTTCCAAAAAGCCTAAAAAGCTCATCAGTAGTGGTAGGTAAGCACTATGGTTAACTCAATGTTTAGCGGCCTAGCCCGGCAGCAAAAAGGTTCCATCACTCTTTCCTTTCTTGCACTACTGCTCCCTGCACTATTTATCGCTGTTGGCACTCTGATGATCTGCGCGCAAGTGATGGTTTCTAATCGAGCTGCGCAAGCCGCTGACTCTGCCGCACTGGCTTGTGCTTTTGCTGATGAGGCGACTTCGAAAATGATGCGCGCATACCAAAGTTACTACCACCCAACATTGAAAGGTGTGAGTGGATTAACGCCAGAAAACCAAGGCTGCCGAATTAGCCTAGGTTACTCCGTTACACCGCTACTACCGCATTTCAGCTATGAACGCTATGACCAAAATGTGACTGCAACAGGTGGTGGCTTTAAGGGGGTGGTTGAAAGCAAACACTCTACGATTCCAACAGAGCTGGTATTGGTACTCGACGTATCTGGCTCCATGAGCTCAAACATACAGTCACTAAAATCTATTTTGTCGAATGCCTTGAATACAATTCAATCTCAGAGCAATAACGCTAACGATTTAGATTCAGTAAGGATTTCGATCGTTCCCTTCGATTCTGGAGTGGCAACACATCGCCCGCCTTGGTTATCCGAAGAAAGAGCCGGAATCTACTGTATCGATGGACTTAGCTATCGTAATGGCGATTTCTCTGCGGCGCTGACCGTAGATAACCTCGCGACGCTGCATTCAGAGCGACCGGTGAAGTTTACACCGCCAAGTAAGTGGTTAAGCGACTGTAATCAAGAGTCACCAATGCTGCCCTTGACCAATGTCTTTTCCCGCGTCCAAAACTCGATAAACAGCCTGAAAGCAAATGGCGGTACTCGCTCTTATCAAGGTTTGGTATGGGGAGTGAGGCAGCTTATCCCAAGTTGGCAACAAGCATGGGGAATACACGTAAGCACGGTAGCCGAAACTAGAAGAAAACTGGTGTTATTCACCGATGGCGCTGACGAAGGAAACGCGTTCAATCAACTCGTAAACGCTGGGTTCTGCACTAAGGCTATCAAGCAATACGGCATTGAAATGAATTTCATCGGCTATGGCGTCAGCCCAGCTCGAATTACTCAATTCGAGAACTGTGCAGGAAATCCTTTACGCGTATTCAGTGCCACCAATACGACACAACTTAACGAGTACTTTTCCGACATTTTGGCGGTTGAATACTCAGCAAGCATCCAACTCACTCGCTAATTCAAACAAAGCGTGTGACTCAAAACATCTGAAATTAAAACAAACAAATTTAAAAACAATATGGAGAAATACATGTTTACACGAGCCCTAGCGTTATTAGCGCTGTGCCTTTCTTTACCTGCAATGGCTTATCAAGAAGGCGATGCTTTATCGCAAGACGTTGTCAAGAAACTGCAACTCAACAACGAGGAGCTCACTATTGTCGACTTCTTTGCTGAGTGGTGCGTTTCTTGCCGTAAAGAACTTCCAGAAGTAAACCAACTCTACAAAGAACTCAAAGGCACTGGCGTGACATTCAAAGGTGTTGATGTCGATGAGGATGTTGAAGTTGCTCTTGAGTTTCAAAGGCAACTCGGATTGGAATTCCCAGTAGTCAACGATCCAGAGCAAGCATTGATCGCAGAGTTTAAACCTATCGGTATGCCTGCACTTTATTACATCTACCAAGGCAAGGTTATCAAGATTCGCTTTGGCGCAATCAACAACATTGGCGACGTCATTACTGATGACCTAGTGAAAATGGGAGTGCAGTTGTGATGTTGATGAAAGCCACTCTTGTTGGATTGCTCGCTATTCCAATGACCACGAACGCGGCTCTTGAACTCGACCTGAGTGGTTTAGGAAAAAAGTCCGTTGAACAGCAAACCAGTAATAACAGCACTAATAGCGATGGCCCTATCGTAGAAGAAGAGATCATTTCCGGCACGGTTTACTCCAGTGGCGGCACGCACTCAAACCAAACCACCAAAAGCGCAACTAGACGCAACATCGACATGGTTACACCAAAGGCAAAACAGCTGGTTATCAAAAAAAAAGAGCCAGAAGAGACTAACAAGCCTTCAGCGTTAGCGTTTGTCGATGAATTTCTTGGTATTGAGCCGGTAAAGCCTTGGGAGAAAGGGACGCTAGCTCAAAAAGAGATGAAACCGGGCGGTCCAGTACCAGAATTCGATGTTTTCTCTGAAAAAGTCTTTGCCTACAAACAGGGCTCTGTGGGTGGCAGCGGTGTTGGCGGTGGCGGCTGCGGCTGTAACTAACCATTAAATCGATCCAATAAACTCAATCGACAAAAACACTCAATCAATAAAAAAATATTCAGTACTTCAAAAACAAAATAAGAACAAAATGAAAAAACTACCAATTACGCTGCTAAGTGCAGCGGCAGTGGCTAATGTGGCATTAGCTGAAGATCATGTCTCTGTGCATTACCTTAACTATGAAGAGTATGACGACAGAGTTTCAGCCAAGGACACCATGGTTTCGATTGAAAAAAGTATCGGCTTAGATTGGACCCTAAACGCAGAAATAAGCTACGACAGTGTTTCAGGTGCTTCTCCAGCATGGGGCCCTACGACGCCTACAGCTTCGGAGGCCGACAAAATAAATCGCGCCCTGAAAACCCAGCAAGCTCAAGACAAAACTGACGAAGTCATCCGTGCGGGTTACGATCCTTACCGAGACAGTTATGAGGTCCAGAAAGTCGGCCTAGAAGACACAAGAAAAGCACTCAGCTTGAGTGCCACCTACCGTGACAGACTGCGTAATGAATGGACCTTTGGTGGCAATATATCTCAAGAAGAAGACTACGAGAGCATTGGTATCAATGGTAAAGGTTTGATTTATGCCGATAGCGCTAAAAACCGTTCCTACAGCCTAGGGGGATCTGCTCTTTTCGACCAAACTCAGGCATTTGGCAAATACGTTATTGGCTCTTCTAATAGCCAGAGCTGGGAAGACATCTTCACTGGCAGCTTAGAAGCGGGGTTATCTCAAACCTTTACACCAAATCTGTACAGCATTTTTACCGCTTATGCTGGCTACCGTAGCGGTTACTTGAGCAACCACTATTTGACGGTTCTTCGCGAAGTCGACATTAATGACGATGGCAAAATCGATGATGACGAAGTGTTCTTGGGGCAAGACTCTAGACCAGATACCCGACTGTCTGGCGGTATTAACCTTCAGGCCTTCTACTCGCTGTCCGATAGCATCAAAATCCGACCACGTTACAAATGGTTCATTGATGACTGGGGCGTGATGTCTCACCAAATTGGCGGCAAATTATCTTGGCGTGTCAGTGAGTGGCTAACCTTAGCACCCGGTTATTTCTGGTATACGCAAGATGCGGCAGATTTCTATCGCGACCCTAGCAGCGCTGACCCTTCTTTTGCCTCGACAGGTTACGCAACTTCTGACCTTCGCCTAGGTAACTTCACCGCGAATGCTTATGAGCTTGGCGCGAGTGTTAAGGTCCATAAAACCGTGCGTTTAAATGCGCTGGCGGCTTACTACGAACAGAGCAACGGGTTTGAAGCGCAGTGGTGGGCGGTTGGAGCAACATATGAATTCTAAGCTGCCCTTTGTCCATCGCTTCCATGCCATGACAGTACCATGTGAAGTGCAGATCTTATCGCTTGATTTGACCCACTTCCCAAAGGCGTACGCAAAAAGCATCGCTGATGAGATAGAGCAGAACACACACCGCTTAGAAGACAAATATAACTTCTACAGCGATGATTCATGGCTAACGCGACATATAAATCAGCGTACAACCAGTGAAGTCGAACTCGATTCAGAGTCTGCGGAAGTTTTTGAGCATCTCGACCGATTAAGCCAACTGACATTCGACACGTTTGATACCACCGTTGGCAGCATCAAACATCTTTTACAGCAGAAACCGAAGATGTCACACAGCCATGCCTTTCAAGCCCTCTCTTCCGCGCTGGGCAAGCAGGCATGGGAGCTAAAAGGGGCAATTTGTCTAGAAGAGACGGGCGATCTACAAGGAACAGTCGAACGACAAAGGGCTGTCGTTCGAAAAAGGACAAGGCTACACGTTCCTGATTCACGCACTCGCTTCGATTTTGGTGGCGTCATCAAAGAGTACGCGGTCGACCAAGCGGTAAAGATAGGCAAGCGACTTGGTGCAAGTTCAATGTTGGTGAATTTTGGCGGCGATATCTATGCATTAGGTACAAAGCCAGATGGTTCGCCATTTAACATTGCGGTTCTGAATCCAAGAGACAACAAGACACCTTTTTTTGCCGTTCCGATTACCAACGCGGCGCTGACCACATCAGCCCACAGTGAACGTCAAATGCAGTTCGGCGATAAAGCAACGTCTCATATTTTGTCGAAACAAGACGTAGAAAAGAAGATTCTGTCTGTTACGGCAATAGCTTCTTCCACTTTAGAAGCGGGTGTACTTAGCACTTCCTTGACGCTCAACCCGAACATTTCTGTACCGGAAGAAAGCGCCGTTATTTACATCGACGATCAATTACACATTCACCAAAGCACGGAGTTTTTGCATTCATGAAAAACTACCTACTCACGTTAATTCTATTGTTTAGCAGCTTTTTGCATGCTCAAGACAACGAGTTTCTTCCGGTTGAAGAAGCCTTCCCTGTTACATGGGAAGCCACAGACCAAGGCGCAGTTATCCGCTTTGATACACACTCGGGGTACTATCTTTACCAATCTCGCTTCTCGTTTAAAGAAGAGCCCTCATTATCGACATTAGCTCCTCAATACTCGCTGCCAGGTGAAGAAAAGCAAGACCCTAACTTCGGCAATGTAGTGGTATTTCACGATCCACTTACCGTTACCGTGCCTTACACCGGAAGTGGCAAGCTCACCGTCCGCTATCAGGGCTGTGCAGACAAAGGGCTTTGTTACCTGCCACAAAAACTAGAGTTGGATTTACCTACGCTCAAGGCATTGGCAGACGTCGCTTCTGAGAAGCCATCAAACTCTTTGGTTCAAACGCTAGGTAAGATCAGTGACGGTACCAATGGCTTGTCATCGTTTCTCTCTCAAGCCGGTAAGTTGCAGGCACTGCTTGTCTTCTTCTTGCTTGGCTTAGGTCTGTCTCTCACGCCGTGCGTGCTGCCTATGATTCCTATCTTAGCCAGCATCATAGGTGGTGAAAAAGCGATGACAGGCAAGAAAGGCGCAGCCCTTTCTAGCTCGTACGTTCTGGGTATGGCGACCAGTTATGCCATGACGGGAATTCTGGTCACCACATTAGCAAAAGGCATCAATTTACAAGCAGCCATGCAACAACCTTGGTTGCTCAGCATTTTTGCCGCCGTGTTCATTTTACTAGCGTTAGCTATGTTCGGTTTCTATGAGCTTCAACTCCCTGCCGCACTGCAGCAGAAACTCAACAGTGGCTCAGACAAGTTGGGCGGCGGTAAAATTGCTAGCGTATTCGCGATGGGCGCGATATCTGCACTAGTGGTTTCACCTTGCGTTAGTGCGCCACTAGCTGGTGCATTGCTTTATGTATCCACCACTCAAGACTGGATGTTTGGTGGTGCTACCCTGTTTGTCATGGCTCTAGGCATGGGTGTTCCGCTTATCGCGATCGGTGCTGGTGGCGGTCGCTTACTGTTAAGAAGTGGCGCTTGGATGGTATCGGTTAAGCAAATATTTGGCGTACTGCTACTCGCGGTGGCTATCGTCTTATTAAGCCGCTTCGTAGACCCATCAATCATTATGATCCTGTGGGCGCTCCTTGCTATTGGTACGGGTGTACACTTCGGCGCGTTAGAAGCGGCACAACCGGGCTGGGCACGCACTCGTAAGTTTTCTGCACTATTGCCACTGAGCT
The DNA here is from genome assembly GCF_016406055.1 of Vibrio sp. IB15. Taxonomy (NCBI): domain Bacteria; kingdom Pseudomonadati; phylum Pseudomonadota; class Gammaproteobacteria; order Vibrionales; family Vibrionaceae; genus Vibrio; species Vibrio sp. IB15. The sequence goes on along the minus strand of NZ_JAEFCE010000009.1, from coordinate 81,988 downwards.
ATGGCTTGATTCTATTTGTGGGTTATTTCCTAGGAAATTCCGATCCTCTCAACCCGCTTGCGAACCGAGAGTCCGCACAACCTATGGCCATCACGTCTTTTGAGAAAACCGATTCAGTCACTCACTTGGAGCAGCAATTACAAGCAGCAGCCAATGCTGATCAAAAGGTACTAGTCGACCTTTATGCAGACTGGTGTGTCTCTTGTAAGGTAATTGAAACTAACGTGTTCAACGACCAACAAATCAGCCAAAAACTCAAAGAGTGGCAGACCATTAAGCTAAATGTGACAGAAAGCTCGCCAGAACAAATGGCATGGCTCAACAATAAGAACGTGTTCGGCCCACCAGCCATTTTCTTTTACTCACCCGCTAGCGGTGAGTTAGAACCAGCACGAGTCATGGGAGATATCGACAAAGCAGGCTTTAACAGTAAGCTCAAACTTGCTAATCAACTTGTAGCCGCCAGTACAGCGGAACCAGACAGCCTGACAAACTAGAGAGTCGTTCAATAATCAAAAACGCCCAATCAGTGATTGGGCGTTTTTATTTGGTCTGCTGACTGAAGAAGCTTACTTAGACATTTCCAACTGCTGAACCACCGCTTGAGTCAGCTGTTCAGTATAAGGATTGATCTTCCAATGCTCTGGGCTCCAACCTTTTACGAAACGTTGGAAATCAGCCCACGCAACATAAAACAGTGGTCGCCATGCGCGTTCGACGTCTTCAAATGAGAGCTGTGGTTGATAGTGTGCAAGCGCCTCTTTCAAGTGCTGGAAATAAGTATCTAACACCTCATTTTCATACTGTTGGCAATCTCGAGGCCTAATCGCGCTGCTCATGAACAAGGCAACGTCTTTCATTGCACAACCGTGACCAACGTATTGAAAATCGACTGCAGCCGCGTTTTCACTTTCAGGCTCAAAACAGAAGTTCGCGAGCTTAGAATCGCCGTGCACTAAGGTTGGATACGGGCACTCTTTCAATAAACGATCGATACGTTGCGCTTGTTGTTTCAAAGGTAAGTCCGCTAAGGCACTTAGCTCATCAGGACGAGTGTCTAAATGCCAATAAGTACCGACAGGCCACAATGATGCCGACTGCCCTTGATCAACATTGATGTGCTTTGCGTGAAAGTTAGCCAACCATTTTAAGCAAGCATTTCGCTGTTTAACCTCAACAGGCGTATAAGCATGATGCTGCTCGCCTGAGGTTGATTCATCAGAAGCGGCCAGTACATCAAACTGAGAGGTTAATGGGAAACCGCTATCGGCTAAGTCTTGCATCACGATAAGCCATTCGTTGTCTGCTAATTCACATTGTAAACCCACAGGCACGGGGCAGCGCTCATCCCATTGTTGAGTGAACGATTGATACCACGCTGTCTCTACTTGATAGGAATACACTTTACGCTGATGAGACAGCTTAGTGTTCCATCCTTTCGGGTGTTCACTTTTATCGGGCAACGCGACATGTTTAACGATAACGCTGTTGAATCCAGCATCACTACTATCTGTGAAGACTAAGCGTACTAACTCGCCATACCCGCCCCACAAGCGTTGAATCACGTGAATATCGAACCCTTGATGGCAACCGAGTGACGTGGCTATTTTTTGATAAAGCTCAGGAGGTTGCTGACTGGGATTAACATCGGATTCAACAGACTGTTTTGAAGGTATTGATTGAGACATATAACTCGTTGCTACGCTTTATCGGCTAAAAGGTGTGACCATTGTGTCTGTCTTTTCATGTAATGAACAACATAACTGCATACTGGGACAATTGTGTAACCCGCACGCTCAATTTCAGGGAGTACCGATTCCATCATCACCTTACCAAAGCCCTTGCCTTGCAGTTCATCAGGGATTCGAGTGGAAGTGATATGCAGTACCTCGCCATCCTTTTTATACTTAACTACCGCAAACTGATCTGGTTCTAACTCAACCGTGATCTGGTTCGCATCTTGATCCCATTTAACTGCCTGCATTCTCAACTCCTGCAAATAATGGATACGACAAACAATTAAAGTTTGAAGTATGAATTCCTTGTAATAGACTAACGCAAGTGCATATAAATAAAACTAAGTACTTACAATCAAAGAAAATATTATTATAGCGTGTGGTTATAAATAAAATTCAAACCAATTAAAAGCACTCTATAAATTGCGTTAGTACGCCTACTAAATCTAGCACGTAATAACCCCTTGTTAGCAAGTTATCAATATCTAACAGACGCATGTTGGCACATGGAGAACCTATAATGAACGCACCACTGAAGAAGCCTTTGGAGCATAATCAGGCACTGCAAGACCCTCGAAATCGAACCGTCACCACCATTAATAGTACCGATGCGCTGGCTATGATTGAGCATGGCAGTGAGCTAACGTTAAATGTCTCGACACCTGTTGGTACCAAGTTTCTCGCTACCACCAAATTTATCGGCACTCACAGTGATAACTGTATCCTGATTGAGGTGCCGGAGGTCTCTAGTGATGACCTACGCTTTTTCTTTCAGGAAGGCTTTGGGATGACGGCTCGTGCCTACTCTTTGCGAGGCGAAGGCGCTCTGATCCATTTTAGATCTCAGATTCACCACACCATTGGCGAACCCTTTCCGATCATAGTGCTTTCCACACCAAGTACCATGCAAGTGACGCAACTGCGTAAAGAAACGCGCTATGAAGTAAACCTCAGTTCTCGTGTGATCTTTGATGATCAACGCATGAACTGCGAGATTCGAGACCTCTCAAAGAGTGGTTGTCGCTTTGTCACACCACCAACCTCTCGACCAATTCAGGTAGCTGATCGAGTCTCTATCGAAATTACGCCTGAGAACTACAATGGTCCGTTGATTCCGCCACTACGAGGGATTGTGTGTAATCTACAAAGATCAACGCACTACGCACGTTATGGTGTCGAGTTTGATGATATCGGTAAGGCCAATGCCAAGAACCTGCTCAGTAAGCTGAAGTTCGACGGCACCAAACTTCGTTTGCGTAACGCTTAAGCGCTAGAGATTGTAAGAATCAAAAAACAGCCATCGATAATATCGATGGCTGTTTCGTTTAAGGTTAACGGTTATTTAGCTAATCTGCTTAAAGCGTTAAGCTATTTACGCAGTGCGTTGAGTTTAGCCTGAGCGATACCAAAGATAGTATCGATTGGGTAGCTTCCCTCATCACTCGGTTCACCAGCGGCTTTACCCGTGAACAGCTCAATCGCCTCTGTCACATGATCAATCGCCCAGATATTGAACTCGCCCTTTTCCACCGCTTTAACGATGTCACTGCGCAGCATCAGGTTATGAACATTAGAGCGCGGGATGATAACCCCTTGCTCATTAGAACGACCTTTGATTTCACACACATCAAAGAAGCCTTCAATCTTCTCGTTCACCCCACCAATTGGCTGAGACTCACCGAACTGGTTCATAGAGCCAGTAATCGCAATGTCTTGACGGTTTGGCTGCTTAGAAAATGCAGATACAACGGCACAGAACTCCGCCATACTCGCACTATCGCCATCAACGCCACCATAAGACTGCTCGAAGGTGATGTTAGTCGTAAGCGGGACTTTAGCCGTCTTACCAAACACAGAAGAGAGATATGCCGACAAGATCATCACCCCTTTCGAGTGAATGCTGCCGCCAAGGTCTACGTTTCTTTCAATATCAATCACTTCACCGTCACCATAAGCGGTGGTTGCCGTGATTCGGTTTGGCGCACCAAACATGTGATCCGTTGTGCTTAATACCGACAGCGCATTGACCTGCCCTACAGCTTTACCATCGACATGAATCAAAGTTGTGCCGTTGGTGAAGGTTTCCATTACGCTGTCTTGCAGTCGTCCAACACGCATCTGTTGGTTCGATAACGCTTGGTCGACGTGCGATGCACGAATCAGATTCGATTTCGAACCTCTCGCCACATAGTTAGATTCACGAAGCAGATTAGCAATGTGTGCTGAGTGCAGTGACAACTTACCTTGGTCACCCGCCTGACGAGAACTGTGTTCAATGATGCGAGCAATCGCCTTGCGGTCACAGTGGAGCATATTGTTGTCATGGACGATGCTCGAAATGAAGCGCGCATAATGCATTTCAGAATCAGCAGTACGCTTCATCTCATCCTCAAAATCAGCCGTCACACGGAACAGCTCACCAAACTCTGCATCATAATGCTGCAGCAGTTGGTATGTGCGGTAATCACCAAACAAGATGATCTTAACGTCCAGAGGAATAGGTTCTGGGTCGAGCGACACCGCTCCCGTTAACGTCACCTCTTTCTCTAATGAAGTGAAGCTTAACTGACGAGAACGCAGCGCACGCTTCAGGCCTTCCCATACGTAAGGTTGCTCTAGCACTTTTACCGCGTCCATCAACAGCACGCCACCGTTCGCTCGATGTAAGCTACCTGCACGAATCAATGAGAAGTCAGTAAATACAGTGCCTTTAAAGGTTGCCGTTTCTACATAACCAAACAAAGAGTGATAGTTCGGATTCTCCTCGACCACTATCGGTAGAGTGTCTTCCTTCTGGCTCACAATCACGTTTACTTTGTAACGACGCGGCATTTTCTTATCCAAAGAAGCCGTCGCAACTTCGGCCTGCTCAGTGCTCTCTTCTAAGAAAATATCAGCATTATCGACAATGTCTTTACGCAGTGCGGTTAGGTACTTTTTAATGTCTGGGTATTGGCTGTAATCCTTCTTCAATTGCTTGATGAAGTGCGTTATCACATCTCGCGCCGTATCATCATTAAGCTTTTGAATCTTTTCAGTATACGTCTCTTCAAGCTCCGTCAGTTCACGAGAAATGGTTCGCAGCCCAACTTCCAGCGCATCGATGGTTTTATCGAATTGGTCTTGCTCTTCCGGTGACAACAGGTCAAAGCTCTCTTCGGTATGAAGCTCATCGCCGTTCATCGCCACAAACTGGTAATCACCTTGAGTGGTGATCGTCAGGTTCACGCCGTTCTTTTTTGCTTCTTGGCTGATCGCTTCTAACGCTGCTTGTTGCTTGGCTGCTAGCTGATTCTTTAATCGATCAGCACGGCTGAAGTACATCTCATTGTCGAACGCGAGTGGCATCGCTTTGATGAGTTTGCGCATCAGCTTTTCAATATCTTGCTTTAAGCTACTGCCGACGCCACGCGGAAGTTTCAATACCTTAGGTGTACGGATATCCTCGAAATTCGCGATGTAACACCAGTCAAAAAGCTCCTCAACTTCATGAGGGTGTCGGTTGAGATAACGCAAGATCATGGTGCGCTTACCCAGACCATTGCGTCCTATCGCATAAATGTTGTAACCCTTTTCCTTAATTGACATCGCGAACTCAACGGCTTTTTGCGCACGTTCTTGCCCGACGATTTCGTCAATTGGAGCCAGTTCTTTGGTCGACTTGCATGGTAACTTTTCGAGTTCTGCTACCTGATACAGTTGTTCTGCATTGAGTCTTTGAATCGCCATCGCCGCCTCCTTAGTCCTTTACTTCTTGGGTGTAGATAAATTCAGTGTAGATGTAATTGCCTATAAATTTAGTGACTTACGCTACATCGCTGTTCAACCGAACAAATAACACACAATTTAATGCAATTTTACGAATAACAAGCTATTTAATTCACCAAACCTAACATCTGAATGATTTTAATTTGCAATTGATAATAAATATCATTAACATTTTAAAATATTATAAATCGAGGATGTGGATATGGAAATTGAACGATGCTGGATGCACTACCTAAAAGCTGAACAGTTAATGGAGCAAGGTCACTGGCCAGAAGCACAGCGTCTTTATGGTGATGTTCTCAATTCTCTTCCTCACCACATTCAAGATGCGGCATACCAAAGCGATATCAAGCCTTGCCAATTTGCCTGTCTACTTGCGGGACTCAGAGATGCAAGCGTGGCTCAATCTGAGATTCTCAACCGTTTAGGGCAACACCAACAAGCCTTTGATACATTGAATCAGTCTTATGCGTTAATGCAATTTATCTCTCTTGAGAGCACAGAGCTGATTCAACGCACCCACGGGTTACTGGAAAAGCAGAGTGAAGATCTACTTAACCACTTAATCGCATTTTGTAGCGCGCAACGCAGTTCGCATTGGATGCTCGAACTAGAACAAATTCAACGTGCTCATCACCATTTTGGGCAACTTAAAACAACGTCAGAAGTTCAATCTTCACCAAACGTCTTAAATTGATAAGGATATATCATGTCGGACCGGGCTCTTCTTAAAGTCAATAACCTCTCCGTTAGCTTCAAAACCAACGATGGAATCGTTGATGCGGTGAAAAAGGTTAACTTTACCCTTAAATCTAGCGAAACCTTGGCCATTGTTGGGGAATCAGGTTCTGGTAAATCTGTCTCTTCTAACGCACTGATGCGTCTACTGCCAGACAACGCCATTATTGATCCGCAGTCTCAAATTGAGTTTGAAGGCGAGTCTGTTCTCGAAAAATCAGAGCGTGAAATGCAGTCGATTCGTGGCGACAGAATCGGCATGATCTTTCAAGAGCCGATGACATCTTTGAACCCATACCTGCGCGTCGGTATTCAAGTGGCAGAAGCCATTATGTGTCATCGTAAAGTGTCGAAGTCTCAAGCCAAACAGCGTGTGATAGAGCTGTTTAATCTTGTGCACTTGCCAATGCCAGAAAAGTCATACACCAAGTACCCTCACGAATTTTCGGGTGGTCAACTGCAGCGCATCATGATTGCAATGGCACTGATTAATGAACCGGATATTCTGATTGCTGACGAACCGACGACAGCACTCGACGTAACGGTTCAAGCTGAAGTGCTTTCTCTTATCAAAGAGATTCAAGGCAAGATGGGAATGGCAATTTTGTTCATCACTCATGATTTAGGTGTGGTGAAACACTTCGCCGACCGCGTGCTAGTGATGTGTAAAGGTGAACTCGTAGAAGAAGGGATGACTCAATCTCTGTTCGATAGTCCTAAACATGACTACACACGAATGCTCATTAACTCGATACCTAAAGGGGCGAAAGATCCGGTAAGCGCCACAGCGCCAGAGCTTCTGTCTGCTGAAGATATTCGCGTTAAGTTCTTGGTGAAACCGCACTTCATTAAGTCAAAAAACCAGTACTTTCAAGCGGTGAAAGGCATCTCATTGAACCTAAAACAAGGTGAAACCCTCGGTATTGTTGGCGAGTCTGGTTCTGGTAAATCAACACTTGGACGTGCGTTGATCGGCTTATTACCAAGCTCAGGTCGTATTGTTTATAAAGGGCAGGACGTCAGCTTACTCAACGACAAACAGCGCCATAGCCTGAAAAAAGATGTACAGATGGTGTTCCAAGACCCTTATGGTTCCTTGTCACCACGTATGACGGTTGGCGAAATCATCACCGAAGGCTTAACGGTGCATCAACCGCACTTGTCAAAACAAGAACGTTTAGAAAGAGCTCGTAAAGCGCTGATTGAAGTTCGTCTAGAGCCGAACTCAATCAACCGCTACCCGCATGAGTTCTCTGGTGGACAAAGACAACGTATTGCGATTGCTCGTGCATTGATTCTTGAGCCATCTTTCATTTTGCTGGATGAACCGACTTCAGCACTCGATCGCTCAGTACAGCTGACCGTGATTGACCTGCTCAAAGACATCCAAACTAAACACAATATTGGCTTCCTGTTCATTAGCCATGACCTTTCGGTAGTGAAGGCACTTTCAGATCGTGTACTTGTGATGCAGAAGGGTGAAGTGATGGAAGAAGGCTCAGCTGAAGAGATTTTTAATGCGCCGAAAAACGACTACACCAAGAAACTCATCGCAGCGTCATTCGATTTAGAAAATAATTCGGAAAAAAATGCCGCTTAAAGGGAACTAATCAAGATTAACAGCGTCTTATAAGTACATTCTGAAAAAGCATCTAATGGATTGCACTCTAGAATGGATATAGCAAAACTGGTTTGGCCGCCAAAAGAGAAATGTCGCATGGATGCGACATTTTTCGTTTCTGACATATAAAGAAAATCAGTTTAGTGGTTGATAACGATGGTCACGTACATTTACTTGTATTAACAGTCTTTTCAGACTTTCAATTGAGTACAACCTCACTCCACCTACTGTAATCAATATCCAACCGAATCGTTAAAGTGGCTTCCTTATTTCAAATAGCGAGCCTTAACTAAAACAATCTTTATTGACTAGTCGATCGCATTATACGAACACGAATCCATTATCCAAATGCATGCCCGCAATGGCGTTCAACTTACTGAACATTTTCCACTACTCGACCTTAAATCATTGACGGTACAATTAAAGCTATCATCATTTGAAGTTACTTCCCCCAACAAGAATGACACCATTTTACTCAGCATCATGTCATCAATGGTGCCATGATGAGTAAATCGAATATGGCCCATTTTATCAATTAGAACCAATCCAGGAGTCCCCCCTAATCCATATTCGCCCATTGTAATAGGTATTGATCCGCCTGAAGGAGCATCAATTGCGATTGGAAAATCTAGACGGTATTCATGTACAAATGCTTTAAGTGAGTTAAGCTGCATAGCTTCATGGTGTTCGAAAACCGTATGTAGCCCTATGACCTCTAGCGCTTCATCCTTGAAGAAATGTGCTAACTTGGCAGCTTGTGGCAATCCATGACTTACACAACCAGGACAGAGCATCTGAAATGTGTGTAAGGCAATGACTTTACCTCTCAACTCACTAAGAAGCAAAGGAGTATCTGTATTTAACCAGCTCGATACTTTGAGCTCTGGGGCCTTTGACCATTGATTCATGTTAACCCTCCTACTGGTTCGTTTTACCCGGCAGTGATAGATCACCGGATGCAACATCAAAAACATCAACCACACAAAGCAAAGGTGAATGTGCACTAGCATTGACTCTCAGACCAGACGTAACTCCGTCAAATTGTGCCAAATTCAGCGCCTCTACATTGTCAAACCGAAAACTTACATTAACCGAATTTTCTTTGAAGTTGGGTTTATAATCAGGGCTATCAATCAAAATCGGTAAACCTGGCCAAGTTTTGGGTAAATTAGGCTTGGCTCCTTCAGGAATATTTACCACACCAAGTGCACCAACTCCGCACTGCTCATTAGGCTCTAAAACCACCCAGTGACTATGCCAGACATCACCATCATTCGCTTTATTACCATCACCATTCTCGTCATACAATGGCGTATCATCAAAATCTGGATGAGACGTCACAGCTAGCGCGAGTATTCCTGCATTATCGTCGAAACCAACCAGACTACTGTTGAGAGTTGTCGGCCAAACGTAAGAGAACACGTTACTACCTGCAAGTTTGCCTGTTGCCGTAGGCTTAACCTCTCCAGCTCGCTCAGAGACTGCCATATGAAAAGTCGCGATATTCCCTTTCGTCGTGACTTTGGTGTGAATGATGTCAAATGGTGCCAATATGCCAGAACTCACCTGAGAATTAATACCACCTGTGTGATTTGCGTGTGCGAACACCTGACCAGAGCTTGCCACTACCGATACTGCCAATATAGATAAACCTAGTTTAGAAGTTTTCATTTTCTTGCCTTTTAGTTTCGAGTCGACACCAAATAGCATAATCGTATAGAATCCCGCTTGTCAACATTGTTTTTAGTCGATACTATTAATTCATGAATACAGAAATTTTATATCACTTACTCGATAGAGTCGGTAATCTGCTTAGAAATGAAGTGCGGGCCGATTTAACGCCTTATGGCCTTCAGCCTATCCATTTTGAAGCATTGTACTACTTATCAATTTGCAATCGATTTTCTGACACACCAAAAGCCGTAACTGAATACTTGGGTTTAACAAAAGGCACGGTTTCCCAAAGTCTTAAAGTACTGGAAGCCAAAGGCTACTTAATAAAACAACCTGACGTAACAGATAAGAGGGTGACGCATTTAGTCGTATCGCAACAGGGCAGGAAGCTAATAAAAACCGTGTTCCCACCACCGTTGATGAAACGGGCAATAAATACGAATAAAAAGGAAAATACAGGCGTCGATGGCGCAGAATTACAACAGCAATTGCAACTTTTACTGCGTTCAATTCAGAATGAAAACCGTCTACACACCTTTGGTGTATGTGCCACATGTCAACATAATCAACCTTTATCTAAAGGCACCCATCTATGCGGCTTAACTCAATTGCCTCTATCAGATGAAGATATAAAATTGATTTGTATTGAACATCTTGAATAACAACAATATTTTTCCTCTAATGCCAAGGCTCTGTTGCCCCAACCTTGGTAAACTACACATAGCCACAATCAAATACATTACTCATTAAATGTAGTTCTTTCATCTTTTGGAACGATGAGGAGGAGATTAATGTGTGGACGCAAGTATACAGATTAATCATGGGACAGCGTGATAGATGAGACCTCAATGATACTCAAAGCGTTGGACAAGCTTACTAGGTTAAATATGACTAAAACTGTTCGTATTGACTAAGAACGATACGAATAGCTCTATCTGTAAATTTAATTACACGACAAAGTTTCCAAATCAGAAAAACTACTCCTGCCACATCATGTCGTTAGCCCCCACTCTATGACGTTCACAAAATCATATGAAAAAAGAAAGGTTAACAAAGCAAGCGATAACCCACAAAAATTGACAACACTATCAATTAATTGATTAAAAATCTTTAGCCACTAATCAAATTCAAACATTAAAACATATAGATTACGAATATTAGCACCTATTAATACCTCTGCTGATTTTAAATTATTATTTGTATGTGAAAGCTTATTTAAAATAATAATCAATAAATAAAGAAATCATATAACAAGTACTACGTTATATAAAAAACAAAAAAGCATAAACGCCTATCAATAGAAAAAATATATAATTAATTTTTATTAAAAGGATATTCTTGCATTGATTTTAATTTTATAAATAAAGGGGATTTGTATATATTAATAAAAAAAGCATTAAAGAATTAGAGAGAATTATGGAAAGACGATTTATTTTAAAAGGAATTACAGCCTCAATATTTTGCTCAACTTTACCTATGGAAGCATTATCTAAAGGCTTAAAAAATGGTGTTGATATTTATAAGGAAAATTCAGATGTAGATAGGTTTGCTGGAAAAGGGGTGTTTGTTGATGAATATGGAAAGTTCATATTGACTGATCATCACTGGCTACAGATACAGATGTATATCACACATGCTCTTTCACTGCCAACAACAGAAAAAGAGTTTACAACAGAGTTTTCTATACCTGAACACATAGATGTTTCTGGTTTTGATTGGTTAATGAGCTGCTACCAAGAACTCAAGCAATCCGCAGAGAAATGGAATAACAAAACATTCCGTAGTTTATTAGACAACATTCAAGCAATGTCTGGATGGTGTAGTTTCTCTGGAGGAATAATGGAATTTATTTATTGGTCGATAGAAAATCTTCAATATGCTGCAGATATAGGAAATTCAACGCTATTCGAAAATACAAAAGGGCCATTAGTGATGCTTCTCAGAGAGCAACTCAAATTCGCTATACCTCGTGCAGAAGAAGCTGAAAAATTAGCCAGGGAAATGATTGATTTTCAAACATTATTAATAGACCAACAGAGAGACTTAGAAACTTTAGAATCTAGGTATGGAGACTTAATTGGGAATTATGATGAAAACTCAATAAAAGAAGATATAGAGGATCTTAAAAAGGAAATAGATGCTTTAAATAAAGAATATGCGAGGCTTGTAACCATCGCTGCAACAACTCCAACATATGCCTGGGTACCTTTCTGGGGCTGGTTCATTGCGCCTGCTGTCGCAGGAGTTTACGGGTCGCAAGCCGCAGAAGTTAATCGCCAACGAGAAGAAAAAATACAAGAACTAAATGAGCTGGAAATCTCATTAGATCATGGGTTAAAAATCTTCAGGTCATGGCAACTAGCCAGACAGAGTATCCAATCAACCGATATGTTAATCGGACCAGCAACCAATAGCTTAGGCCATCTAATTGGGCAGTGGCAAGCCTTTGTCAGCTCTATGGAGCTAGTGATATCAACAATTGAAGAACTCGACTGTGATTTAAAAGATCCCACTGTGGGATATATCTTAGCTGAATACACAGCGGATTCACTTGGTGATAACTGGCTGGCATTGAGTGAGAAATGCCAAGAATTTATAAACAGCGTAACAATAAGAACATACCACTAAAAGGAAACTTAATATGAGATTTAAGAAAAAGATACTTTTAACAACCATTGCGATTGCAGCACTACAAAGTACTTCTGTATTTTCAGCACAAAACACAATGAACACCTATAAGTCACAAAATTATTCGGGGCAGACCCAATCATTTCAAATTGCCAATGAAGGTCTATTATTGGGGGACCCGACAGTATTTGAAGAAAACGGCGACTTCATACTTTCAACTGACGAATGGTCAGACATTCAATTTTTTGCACAAACGGCATATAGCTTACCTCATACAGAACAAGACATGAAATGGGAGTTTGAGCTAGGTGACTTACCGTTTGTTGGAGTATATCCTCAGCTATTAAGTAACTATCAAGATATACATAATATCTCGATCGAATGGCTAGGAACTAATGGTTATCGAGATCAAATGGTTAGACTGGCACATGACCTTAAAAACTATTCCTTACAAGTTAACTCTAAATCTAATGCTTTATCAAGTCTTGCAGAGTTAATGTATGATGCCGCCTTATATGATGATCAAGAAAAGTTTGATAGATATAAATCTGCATTTAAAAAACAACTCATAAAAATGAGTAATGAAACTCATGAATTTAATGATAAAGCTGGTTTACTTAATGAAAAATTAGGTGAATTCGTATTAACTTTAACAGAGTCCGAAACTAAGCTAGATCGATTAGAAGATGCTTATCAAGATGAACTTGGCAATAACGGAGATATTCTAAAATCTGAAATTGAACGCTTAATACTGGAAAAAGATGCTCTCAATGCAAAGTATGTAAAATGGAAAACCGTTTCTTGGACGACTCTTACATATGCGTGGATTCCACCTTGGGGTACGATTGCTGCAATTACCTGTGCTGCAAAATGTTCAGCAGAAGCAATCGCGTTTAAGGCTGAATTAGAAGCTAAAAAACAAGAGCTTGAAGAAAAACAGCAAGAACTTGATACTCAGTTAAAAGTGTACACCTCTTGGACACTTGCGACAGGTAATATGCATAATATTGAATCCTCTATGGGGGCTGCTCGCCAATCACTTGAAAAATTACAAGGTGGCTGGGCCGATATTACCAATACTTTAGATACGACGATACAAGCTATTGATGGTATTGACACTGACGATGTACTGAATGATCCAGATAACTGGACTGCAGCTTGGAATACGCAGACTGAAGTCGAAGCTGTTCAGGCACTGTGGGCTGAAGTTGGTAATGTCGCTAATAAATGGGCTGCAAATGCATTTATAAGTGAAGCACCAACTAAAAAAATCAATTTTAACTAAATAGCAGTTTGATAATTTTAATAAGCAAACTTAAGTTTGCTTATTTTAAGTTTATATTGAGAAAAAAATGTATAAAAAAACAATTTTAGCTTTAAGTATCATTTTAGCTTCCAATAGTTCGAGTGCGACTCCTTTTACAGACTATTACAATCTCACTGAAGATGAGTTGTACCCATCCTCTTATAAGGATATAGAACAAACAACATCCTACAAGGATGGTGTTATTCAAGGAATGCTTATTAACTCTGATTTATTAATTGAACTTTTAAGATCTAATAAGAATGCTAGAAACATTATTATTATTGCTGACACAATAAATATTGATTCTCCTGTTGTCTCGGACATATCAAATCAGTCAGTTTTAATCTTAGCTAGGAAGATAACTGGTGAACACTCAGTAAACTTATCAGCTTCTGAAGATTCAAGGGCTATGGTTAATGTTATATCAAATGAAATTGATACTAGAATTTCTATTAATACGTTAAATTCTTTTAACCAAGTACACCTAGAAAATGGCCGTCACTACAGATATGTAAAACAAAAAAACCAATCCCCTACGGATTATAATGATGAAAACTTAAACATCAACAGCTATTTAACATCTTCTAACAACAATCCTCAATTTATATTTGATCAAGCATTTGACATGAGTGTCTCTATTTACGATCAAGTACCTAATTTGAGTTTAGATATGTTATCTTGGTACTCAGATATTTTAGGTAAATCGCAATCTTTACTGGATAAAGATATTAACCTAGCAGGATTATACAATTCTATTCAAGCTATAAAAATATTTTTAGAAATGAACAATAATTCAAGTAATTATGTTCCAAAATTAAAAATGAATGTCTATTCTGATTCTTATCAGATAATCCTTGATTCAATGTCTTCATTTCAAGATGAATATAACCAGTTCGAAGATCATACATTAGATATCGAGACTCGAAAAGATGCAGCTCAACTAATGCTGGGTCATCTACAAAGTGCTTTAGAAGCGCAACAGGGAATAATAGATAACCAAAACAAAAAAATCGACAGCTACCAGAAAGTTATAGAAGAACGAAGTGAAGAATTTAAAAAACAAGAGTCTATTGTTGAGGTTCTAGAAAAAGACTTTCAAAAAGGCATACTTGAGTACCAAGCTAATTTTGTCATTGAAACCATGTTTAACTGTTTATCTATCCTAGCTGACCTAGGTCAAGCATTTATTGGAGCATTTACAGGTAATGTTGGTGGCGTTGCTGACTCTGCTGATCAAATAGCAAGTGATGTTAAAGAAACTGTTTTTGATGTTAAAAATTTAAAGAAGCTAGCTGAAAATATAGGTCATATCAAAAAATTAAGTGATAATATTACTGCTATTCTAAAAATGGTCAAAGAGCAGAAGTTTGGGGCTGATCTTCGTGAGCAGATGAATGATATCAATTTAGCCATTCCTGAACTAGAATCCTCTGCACTGAATTGGACACTCACTCAGCAAGATATTTCAGAAATGCTTGGAGCTGCCGAAGCGCTATCAATAAGAGGAGCTAAGGCTTATCGAGCATCTCTTGATCGATTAATGACTTGGGGCTCTGCTGTGACTGGTACTCAGTTAGCATTAATTCAAATGTCTGCTAGGGTTGTAGAGTTAGAGCTCGAAAAAACAGCTATTCTAGAAGATCTAGAACGTGTTGAAGCTTTAATTGAAAAAATAGAAGATGATGAGTCTAACATGTTAGAAGTTCAAAAGTACCTATTCAGGAGCTATAACTTTTTCAAAAGACCATTGTACACAACTCAATTAAATTATAACGCGGCCCTAAAATACAATACATTTAAAAATAGCTCCGTTGTTCCTAAGTTGAATTCCACATACGAGGAATATAATAAAAACTTGGTAACAATGAACCAAGATCTAATAGATCATCTAAGTAGCCTTAACTCTTATCCTCAAAATTATGAGTATACATTCCCATTAGAAAACGAAGATGTTGTCAAAAGCTTAAAAGAAAGTGGTGAGTTTACTATTAGTATTAATAACAATAAATATGTTAGCTTTCAAAGAAATCCATTTGAATATAATATTTCCAGTTTTGCTGGTGGCACATTGAAGGATAGAGATAGAATCAGAGTTAACAAAATTGGTATTCAACTAGTAGGTAATGACTTGCCCGATGGCTATTATAAGTTCCAGGTGAGCCATACTGGTCAATTCCAAGATACATACTTAGGGACTAGCTACACCTTCAACACTAGCCCACAGTATAAGTTTTATTCCTATAAAAGTGTGGGATCACACAACACTATAGTAGAAGATGGCGCCATTGATGAATACTTCGGTCCTTATTATTTTAAACCGACATTGTTATCTAATTGGACATTCAAGCTAAAAGATTTTGAAAGTCATGATCTAAGTAAGCTTCAAGACGTGAAGCTCTCTCTGAGCTTAAACTCAATATCTACACCTTGGAGGAGCTCAAACTTATTCTGATTTAGAAAATTTTTATTAAACTCCTAACATACCAAGCTAGCTACTGTAGATTATTGAAAATCAGGTAGTTAGCTTGTATGAAATGGGAAGGTTTCAGTGATTTAAATCGTTGACAACTCTCTCACATAACTCCATCAAGCACACCTAATCAAGTTCCAGCCCTAAGATTCATTTGGAAAATTGCATAAAACAACATTCTAATTTCTTCTTATTGCTCTTATATTCAATCTTCGAATTGACCGCTTAACGAGCCGAGATCTACGTTGTCATGACATTAACTGGTACAAAGAAAATCAAATCGGTGCGAAATAAGAAGCACAAGGGAGAAAAGATGAAGACAAACACATCTCACCAGCAAGTAATCAACGCCAAAGCTTGTCAGCAGCTTCAGTTGATACTAGCCCAAAAATAGAAACGGAACGTATTGTCACGCAAGAGGTCAAGCGATTGGCTGGTAGCATCGACGCGAGTTTTTATCACTTGGTGCAGAAAATAGTTATGAGGCTTAAAAACTTAGCAGTCGTCGTACGACTCAATAACGGCAGTGTCGACTACGAGTACTTCAGGGCGTAACACCTTGGTGATCATCTTAAAATTAACGATACAAAGACTTGGTCGACTCTCTTACGATTAAATCTATCGGTGGTAGTCGTGCTTCATGCCTCTTACCTGAAAGTAAGTTCAAAATCGATTGGGCACACACCTCTCCAATCTCTTCAATTGGCTGTCTCAAAGTCGTCAATGCTGGCGTGAAATACTTCGACGTTGGCAAGTCATCAAAGCCAATCACAGAAACATCTTCTGGCACTTTATAACCGTGATCGTGTAGCGCCTTAATCGCCCCGTAAGCGGTTTGGTCATTGGCTGCGAACAGAGCGGAAAAGTGAACCTTAGATTCAATCAATTCAACGGTTTTCTCATAGCCAGACTCGCTACTGAAATCGCCCTGTTTGACGAGTTTTGGCATCACTTTAATGCCCGCCTCTTGAAGGGCTTTCTTGTAACCTTCAAAGCGACTTCCCGCATCCGGTTGGCTTGAAAGCCCTTTGATATGAGCAATATTCACATGCCCCTGTTGGAGCAAGTGGAGGGTTGCTATGTAACCACCCAACACATTATCAATGTTAATTGAGCGAACATTATCTGCAACCATGTCATAGCCCACCGCAACCACCGGAATGTCTTGCGCATACTTCGCGATGTCTTCTTTGGTAATGCTGCCTGTCACGATGATCATGCCATCGACATTGCTCTTAGCCAGATACTCTAAAGCGTGTATCTCGAGCTTTTTTTGCCAATGCCCGGTTGCTATCACTAACGAATAGCCTTGAGCTATCAGGGTTTTCTCCATGTCGTTGAGGATACGACTGGTATAAGGGCTATCAGGATGTTGCACCAATACGCCTATCGTTAATGAACGGCGATTGATGTTCTCCTGCATCTGAAAATTGGGCTTGTAGCCGGTGTCTTTGATCGCCTGCTCGATGTTCTGGCTTTTATCATCCGACACATAGGTTGTTCGATTAAGAAAACGAGAAACCGTGCTTGGGGAAACACCTGCGAGCCTCGCTACATCGTATACGGTGGTTTTTTTAGTTTTAGTGCGCATCTCGATACCCTAATCCAGTGACATTTGGGGAGCCCCAGAGCTCCCCACCTATTTCAACGTGCATACCACTGCTTTTGTTGAAACTCGTGTCATTAAGTTAATACATGTAGGCGAAAATCATCCCCGGTCTGAAATAACGACCTGCGGTATATTTCAACCCAGTGCTCAACAGCCATTTGTGAAGAACCATAGCTTGCTCCGCTGAAATTTCACCTTGAACCATATTGACAAATTTATCACTGTCTTTCATCAAGCTAGGATTAACCCGACCGTCAGACAGCACACAGTTTTGCAATTTAAGTGCATTAATCCACTTTTTCGCATCACTTTGTGACAATTTAAAAGACTCTGAAAGATCTTTCTCATCAAATGAGACAGAACAGTTGAACCCTTCTGGTGCGGCAAATGGAATTTTTGAATAGTCATACAGCGCGGTATACACAGTATCCATCAATGTTTCCGCTTGCTGCGACTTACCCGCTAAACTCAACGCTGTCGCGACACTAAACTGCACGCCGATCCACACGTCTTGCGCCTGAAAAGCCTCATGTGGTGAACCATCGGCGAGCGTCATGTTCGCTACCCCAAGTTTAGGGCTGTTAATCTCGAAGTTATGTTTATAAACATAGTCCAATGCACGCTGAATGCGCTGTTGTGGGAAAATACCCTCTAGGCCAATCAGTTTGAGATAGCTGTCGGCAAGCAGTGCATCACCAAAGCTATTGTCTGAATCGGGTACTAGCTGTAGATACTCTTGAGTAAAGGCTTGAGGCGCTGTCTCACTCAACAAGCGTTTCTTAGAGATACGTTGAGCTACCTTACCGATGTTTATTGAAGTATCGGTTTGGTTTAGATAGTCGTTAAGCATATTCTTATCGGCAATCGCATCCCCCGTTAAAGTCAGCCCGAGAGTTTCCAGAGCTTGATAGCCTTCGCCCTTTAGATGCTTGGCTTGGACTGGCGTCACGAAGAAGTGGTAATAACCCTCTTTCTCATCCCACAAGCTCTGCTCAACTGTTGCTAATGCCTTTTTCGAACGTTTTAGGTAACCCGCACTTAGATCGTTTTCGCCCATCAATTGTGCCAACTCACTCGCGGCTTGAAGGCCGGCAACCCAAAGGCTCGCACAGTAAATAGAGATACCGTGAGACGCAAGGTTATCAAAGGTGTCGTCAGTACCTCGGGTTAGCGGTAAATCGTCACCTTCAGCAATCAAGTTCGATAAGAAGTCAATGCTCTCAGTCACAGCCTGCCAGCACTCTTTAACCACTGATATATCTTGTGTGTTTTGGTAGTGACGGTACACCATCAGAATGTATTTCGGTGCTAAGTCCTTCCATTCCTTAACATTATGCCAGCTATACGCATCTGGCTGAATGTCGAACGGGCTCCCCAAATCGTGGATGACTGCACCTCGAATCGCGCGCACACCTTGGTACTTTTCATCAATCAATTCAGCATTCGGTGTTGCTTCATATTCCCAGTAACGGCGCTGAGTAAAGTCTTCAGCCAAAATCGCTTTTGAGAACTCTTTCATCACGCAGCCATCAAGTTCAGGTAGCAAATAGAGCAATGAAAATGAGCCGTAGAAATACACATCCAGTGAATTAAAGAATGGGTAATCAACACACTCTTTCACCAGGAATTTATCTTCTTTATCCCATACTGTTGATTCAGAAAGGAATGATAGTGAATTCATCGCCATCGTCGCATAGCGCAGCGCTGATTCAGGCTGTGATATTTTGCTTTGAGCTTGCTCTAGGAAAGCGGTCTGTTGCTCAATAATCTTCTGCTCAATCACCTCAAGCTTTGGCAAAACATCTTGTAACATCGGTAAGGCAGGATTTGCTTGTGGGTAGAATTGCGTGTAAGCCTTATCTGAGTGCCAGCCATTGAGCATAACTTTACTGTGTGCCATCACCTGTGCGAAACGCAGGTCAACGGATTCACCCGGCTCCAACTCAACCTGAACCACGACCAATGCACTCAAAGCTTCGCGCCCAGTGTAGATGCCAGTTTGGAATTCTGTATTAGTACGGCCTGTTTTCAGTGCGAACTCGGTTTGCTGGGCCACTTTCGAAGTATAAAGCGTTGGCTTAACAGACACCGATACCTTACCAGATTTAGTCAAACGGTTTTCGGCTTGAACACCAAACACCACCTCACCCTCAATGTCACTTTGATAAGGGGACTGACTAGTGAGCTGAACACCAGTAAAACTGTGGCTTTCATCATTGACCTCCACCGCTTTATGCTGCTGAGCAATCGGGTTTTGAGATAAGGTACACGCCGAATCTTGAATCCCATCACGACCTTTTCGGTAGGTTGAACCAATCAAGTTTTGTAGAGGTTGGGCAAGCGTAATCACGCGTGTTTGCTGTGATTCATTAGTAATCTGGAAGTGGTTCCAGTGCATAGGCATAGAGCAGAGGCGCTTATCCTCTTTAACGATCGGCGAGACTACCTTTCGCTTTATATTAATACCATCAAAACTATTATATTGATATTCAGCTAATGGATATAAAGCCTTATATTCGATATCGCTGCCATTAACACTTTCTATATCACTATTATTTCCCGAAGTTAGTGATAGCTGTCTCGTTGTATCATTTATTAACAAACCATTAAAGAAATCTAAGGCTACATATAATTGACAATCAATCGACGATGAATCTGATTCTATTAATAATTGAGTCTTATTAGAAAATTCGACATTCCACTTTATAAACTTATCTTTATTTTCTTTATAGAAATTACCATTTTCTAATGCGGCACGAATGAGGTTAATCGCATTCGAAATGTTTTCTTTATCTATCTTCTTTCCATCGAATAGCGCTGGGTAAAAATTCAGATGAACACTAAGCTCTTGCTCGTTAACAACCTGAAGCGCTTCAATGGTCGGCACATCCATCACTGACGCATAAAAATCATTAAAATTAATAACTTGCTCTGAACAGTCGACAAATATTCCTGGAATAAAGCTGAAGTTTGGCGTGTTACCATTTGGCGTCAATGTAAAAGTATTACCGATACCACCGATCGCCATACCTGTATTTTCTGGTGTCGTAGAAATTGGCGTGTACCAAGGTTGAATAAATTCAACTGCGTCGCCCTTTTTACACAAGTGTTCTGAATTTCCTGAATAGCTTGAATATGGAATTTTATTATTCATGTTAAAACCGCCATTGAATATTTTTTCTTCTTGTTAATATCTTTCAAAAATGGAGACATCAACATGTTTAAAATTATAAATGAAAAATTTGGAAATATTGACTCTGTCACATTAATAAATCAGCAGCATGGTATAGAACTTCAAATAATCAATGGGTTTGGTGCTGTTATAAATAAATACATTGTAAATAACAGTCCATTCTCTTTTATTTTTGGCTATCAGAATTATGATGAACTGATCAACCAGCATCCGTTCTTTTCCCGCAGTGCTAAATTATTTCCTTTTCCAAACCGTTTAAACTTAGGTCGCTACAGTTTCGACAACCAAAACCATCAACTCCCAGCTAACTTCCCTTGGTCTGATCACGCCGTACATGGCTTGCTCTACAACCAACCTTTTTCAATCAAAAACAGCGCAGCCAATGAAAAATCAGCCAGTGTGACACTGCAATATCAGACATCATCTTTGCACCCTGCTTTCCCGTTCGCTTTTAACCTTGAAGTCACCTTCACTATCGACACAACGGGTAAGCTCTCTTGCTCAACAACTGTCTCTAATTGTGGTGATTTCGCCTTCCCATTCGGTGATGCTTGGCACCCTTATTTCTCGCTCGGCAATGACCTAGAACAGTGTGAATTGACTATGTCGCCTTGCGCTGAGGTCGTACATGAGAACGACCTACCCAATGGTGAAAAACAGACTTTTGACCGTTTGTCTTTGGATGACTCCCTGACCAGTCAAAGCCTAAACCACTGCTTTGAATTTGATTCTAAGACAACCAACCAACTGACTTTGACACGTTCAGATTCATCAGCCGCAATTCATTATCAACAAGATGCGAGCTACCCATTTGTTCAGCTATACACTCCGACAAGTGAGCAAAGTATTGCAATAGAGCCCATGACTTGCCCTGCCGATGCATTCAATAACCAGATTGGCTTATTAACGCTTAGTCCGAACCAGTCTCAAACCTTCACTTGGCAATGCCAAGCTACCTATCAACCACAATAAGGCGACCAAAGTAACCGCTGAATGCGAAATCAGCCCCCAGAGAACGCATTGCTAACGAAACAACGACAACGGATAACCAAACGAAAGAGCAATAAAGGGCGCATAAAGCGCCCTTCTCTTTGTTAACCTAAAACCACTTCTACCGTGTGCTCACCCGATGTAAATACCGGTGCTTTGTTGCCTGAAATCAGGTCACCATTGACCTTCATCTCAACCACGCCCTTACATACGTTATTCGGGTTCGTGACATGAATATGATACGTCGCCCCACGGAACTGACGACGAACTTTGAACTCTGGCCACTCTGCCGGAATACAAGGGTCCACCAGCAAGCCATCAATTTCAGGTCGAACACCTAGAATCCACTGCGTACCTGCCACGTATGTCCAAGATGAAGTACCAGACAGCCATGCATTACGACCTAGGCCGAACTGTTTATGTTCGTCGCCCAAGATGTTTTGTGGGTAGCAGTATGGCTCCGATTCGAAAGTATCAATATCGTCGTTCTTAGAAGCCGGATTAATTTGACGGTAGTACTCATAAGCACGCTCGCCGTTGCCCATTTTCGCTTCCGCGATCATCACCCATGGGTTTGAATGCAGGAAGATACCGCCGTTCTCTTTCGCACCCGGTGGATATGTGGAAACGCCACCAAGTTGTGCATCAAAGCCGTTGTAACCAGGAGTTGAAAGCTTGATACCATTGGTCGTGTTCAGCTTGTTGTAAACCGAATCTAGCGCTTGTGTTGCACGTTCTTGTGTCGCGAAACCAGAAATCACAGGCCAGCTTTGACCGTTGGTGTAGATCTGCCCTTGCTCGTTCTTATGAGAACCAATTGGCAAGCCTTGCTCATCAAAGTAACGAACAAACCATTCGCCATCCCAGCCGCACTCATTCACAGTGCTCTGCATCTGTTGATACTGCTCTTTGAACTGAGCAGTCAGTTGTTCCTCACCACGCAACTCACAAAGGTCCAGCATATCAAGCAGGGCTTTACCGTACATGTTAGCGACCATCATAGACTCTGCACCTGTTGGCAGGTTCACCGTGTCATTCCAGTCTGCAAAACCTAATAACGGTAGGCCGTGCTCACCCGTATTGGTGTAGGTAAACTCGATCGCGCGGCACAAGTGATCCCAAACGGTGCCTGTTTCCACAGGGTTGCCCGCTTTGTCTTTTTGATAGAACGGAATCACTTTGTTCAAGAAATCAGCATTGCCTGTCTCTTTCACATATTGAGTGACTGCGTAGATGATCCACAGATGATCGTCGCCGTAGTAATCCGGGCGATCTTCCTCTTCACGTGAGTCACCAGCGTTCGCTTCCATGGTTGATGGGAAGAACTGGTGCATCGCAGAACCATTGATGTTTTGCACTGATAGTAAGCGCTCAATGAACTCACGCGCCTCTTCTGGCATATGAGTAATAACGCCCAATGTATCTTGTGAAGAATCACGGAAACCGATGCCGCGTGCGCCATAGCCAAGCTGATATAGAGACAGGTAACGAGACCAGTTTTTGGTCGTGTGGCATTGACGTGGGTTGTGTACGTTAAGCATCGAGTTCATAGCTGGATCTGGCGTTTCAACCTGAACCGCTTGTAGGTAAGAATCCCAGTGCTCAGCCAGTTCAGCGAATGCCGAATCAACGACTTGGTGGTCACGGTATTTAGCCAGTAAAGGTTGCGCTGCATCTAGGCTCTGTTCTTGCGAAATTTGTACAACCGTACGTTCAGTCTGCTCTGGAGATAACCAACCTAAACGCAGGTTCAGCGCACCGATGTTGTCACCACGCAGACACTCGGTATTACCAAGCTCGTCGTTTTCTAACGCTTGTGGTGCAGCCCATGTACCGTAACCAAACTGACCAAGGAATGATTGGCGATCACCGTCAAAAGACGTCGCAGGGCGATCCGCTGTCATCAGGTTTACTGCATAGTCACGCTTCATGAATGCATACTGCTCAAGCACGGTGTGACCCGACTCTTGCTGGTGTGCTTTCAGTGTCATGGTTTGTGGAACCCAATCCGCATTCAATAGTTGCTTAAGTGCATCGAAGTGAGTGAATTCGTATACAGGCACAACATCAACGTGCAGCGCTTTGTCTGAAATGTTGGTGACTTTGATGTCTTGTAGTAGAACTTGGTCTGATTTTGGTGCGAAGAAGGTCGCTTCACAACGCACACCAAACGCTTCTGCCATGATGGTGGTGTAAGACAAACCCGTGTGGTTTTCAAACTTATCAAGCGGCTTCAGAGTCGGAGTGTAGAAAGGCGAGAAAATTTCTACGTTGCCCCCCTCATCACGCACCTTGAGGTACATGGTCGAACCTTTGAAATCTGAGTTTGGCAGCTGAGCGATGTACTTGGTAATACGGTTCAGTGCCGGGTCGCCCTTACACAACAACACGCCACCGTTGCTATCAACAATGCCACCGAAATCTAATGTGCCTACATAATTACACCATTTGATTGGTGTGCACGGCGTGGTTGCTACGTATTCTTTGTTTTTATCGTCAAAATATCCGAATTTCATCATCACTATCCCTAGCCCCTCCCAAATCAGGAGGAGCCAAAACAATTTGTCGTAAGTAGGTTGGTATCAGCTCGTTGGCTGACTTAAGTTGACCGGCTAGCTCGTAATTGACTAGCTCGCTAGCGAGTTCTCGCTCAATGCGTCAAACAGGTGGAAAGCATCCAAATCTAAGTAAAGTGTCAGTTCCTTCACATCCACTTCAGCAGCTTGAGTCTCAACCATCAGCGGTTGGCCGCCGATTTCTGTTTTCAGAAGAATGCTCGCACCCAGCAGTTCCTTGTCTTTGATTTTCACAGGGAATGGCAGCACACGGTCGTGGTCAACTTGCTCAGCACGCAGGTGGATGTCTGTTGGACGAACACCAAAGTGAAGCGCTAGGTTTTTAGACGCCAGAGACTTAAAACGCTCCGGCAGTGGAATATGAACATCACCAAGTTCAACGAAGTATTCACCTTCTTTTTCAATCAGCTTAGCTTCCAACATATTCATTGACGGGTTACCAATGAATTGCGCGACAAACTTGTTAGCTGGGCGCTGGAACACCTCTGTTGGCGTACCTACTTGTGCCACATAACCGTCTTTTAGGATCACAATGCGATCCGCCAGTGTCATCGCTTCGATTTGATCGTGAGTTACGTAGATGGTGGTGGTTTTAAGCTCACGATGTAGGTGTTTGATCTCTTCACGCATCACGCCACGCAGTTTTGCATCTAGGTTAGATAGCGGCTCATCAAACAAGAACACTTTCGGCGTACGTACCATCGCGCGGCCCATTGCTACACGCTGACGCTGACCACCAGAAAGATCTTTTGGCTTACGGTTTAGTAACGGGTCAAGCTCTAGCATTTTTGCAGCTTTGCGTACTTCTACATCAATCTCTGCCTTTGGCATGCCCTTCAGTTTCAGAGCGAAAGCGATGTTCTCGTAAACCGTCATGTGTGGGTACAGTGCGTAGCTTTGGAATACCATTGCTAAGTCACGGTCTTTGGCGTCGACCTTGTTCATCACTTTGCCACCAACCACGATATCGCCAGAGCTAATGCTTTCTAGGCCAGCAAGCATGCGAAGTGTGGTCGACTTACCACAGCCAGATGGGCCAAGGAAAACCACGAATTCACCGTCTTCAACCGTAAAATCAAACTCTTTAACCACTTCAACATCACCGAATGATTTCTTGATGTTTTTGAATTCTACTTTAGCCATTATCTGTTCTCCTCAGCGCGCTCTTGAAGCATGTTTCGGTACGCAATTGCGCTCTGTTTCAGTGTTCTTTCTTGGGTGGTGTAATCAACATGGACGATGCCAAAGCGTTGGCAGTAGCCGAATGCCCACTCAAAGTTATCCATTAGACTCCACGCAAAGTAGCCATCAACTTTCACACCTGCTTCAACTGCGTTGTGAACCGCTTCGATGTGGCCTTGGAAGTAACGAACACGTTGGTCATCCATCACTTGTCCGTTAACACGCTCGTCGTTACCTGCGGCGCCATTCTCAGTAATGTAGATAGGCGGCATGTTTTCGTAGCGAGCGTCTAGTCTTACCAATAAATCGGTTAAACCTTGTGGGTTGATTTCCCAGCCGATGTAAGTGTGTTCAGCGTCAGTCTGTTTTACTGATTCAATGTCGCCATTCTCATTGAAGCGAGCGACATTGCGCGTGTAGTAGTTGATACCGATGTAATCAACCGGTGCGCTGATGATGTCTAGATCGCCTTCTAAAATCATCGGCATGTTCATCGCTTGACGGTCGACTACTGACTGTGGGTATTCACCTTTCAATACAGGGTCGATGAACCAGTGGTAGTTCTCTGCTTCACAGTAGTCTGCAGCGCCTTGGTCTTGCGGTGTCAGTGGGTAAGCCGGAGTCGCGTTAAATACCACACCATGCTTAGCATGAGGCGCGTTCTTACGAAGAATCGGCATCGCCAAACCATGGCCTAGCATTAAATGGTGAGAAGCTAAGAAGCCTTCTTTTTCACCCTTGATGCCCGGTGCATGCTCGCCCCAACGGTAGCCTAAGAACGCAGATACAAACGGTTCGTTCAATGTGGTGTAAACATCAATTTTATTGCCAAAGTAGTTACTCACCACTTCTGCATATTCTGCAAACTTGTAAGACGTTTCACGGTTTAACCAACCGCCTTTGTCTTCAAGGTATTGCGGTAGATCCCAGTGATAAAGTGTCACGAACACCTTCATTCCACGAGCATGACATTCATCGATGATCTGCTCGTAAAACTCTAGACCTTGCTGATTCACTACACCGTCTTGCGGCAAGATACGTGGCCATGCAATTGACAGGCGGTAAGCATCAACACCTAAGCCTTGAATCATCTCGATATCTTGTTGCCACAAGTGGTAGTGGTCGCACGCCACATCACCACTGTCGCCGTTATCTACCTTACCTGGTGTCTTACAAAACGTGTCCCAGATAGACGGTGTACGACCGCCCTCTTCAACGCCGCCTTCAATTTGGTATGAAGATGTCGCGACACCGAATACAAATTCCTTACTGCGTAACTTTGAATCACTTGGAAGTTGAAATTTATTCATTGTTATAACCCTTAAACCTAACCTTTAACTGCGCCGGACGTTAAACCACTGATCATCTGTTTCGATGCGAACAGGTATGTAATCACGAGTGGTAAAATAGAAATTGTGGTACCTAGCATTACCGCGCCCCATGGCGTATTCGGAATACCTTGAACACTTCGTAGTGCTTGTGTGATGACGTAATTGTCAGGGTTGTTCAGCACCACAAGAGGCTGCATAAACATGTTCCAGAAGAAGACAAACTGCACGATAGCGAGTGTTGCTAATGCTGGTTTCATCAGTGGCAATACCACACTCCAGTACGTTCTGAACTCACCTGCGCCATCTAACTTCGCCGCTTCTAATAGCTCTTTAGGAATCGATGCAATCACGTGCTGACGCATCAAGAAGATACCAAATGGCGTGGTTGTGAACGGTAGCCATACCGCCATGTGGTTATCCAACAAGCCTAAGAATTTCACGATCATGAAGTAAGGGATCAAGCTAAGCACTGGCGGAATTGCCATTGAGCCAACCAGCATGCCGAACAACACGTTCTTACCGCGGAACTTAAACACAGCAAACGCGTAACCACCCATGCTACAAAACAGAAGCGAGATGGTTGTGCCTAAGAAAGCCACGTAAATCGAGTTAAACATCGCTTTCCAAAACGGCATGATTTCCAGCAGTTTTGCGTAGTTCACCATTAGGCTATCGCCAATAGCAAAGCTGATGCCCGAGCCGAAGATCTCCGAACGGTCACGTGTTGAAAGCAGTGCAGACCACACAAATGGGAACACCGTAATGATTGCGGAAACAATCAGTAATATGCCGAGCATGACCATCAAGATCTTAGTCATGATGTACATGGTGCGTTCGCTTGGCATTAGGCCACTTAGTGGTGAGGTATTTGTCTTAATTGATGTCGACATCTTAATGTTCCCCTAAGCCTTTCTTACCGAAGAATAAAAATTGAACCAAAGTACAAGACGCGATCAGTGCAAACAGAAGCCATGAAATTGCTGATGCTGTGCCCATTTCTAACCATTCCCAACCCACTTTGTAGAGGTACATAGAGATAGTTAAACCAGATTGACCCGTACCACCTGTACCACGCGTTAGAACGAACGGTTCTTCAAACATTTGCAGGTTACCGATAATGGTCATGGTGATTGCAAAAAAGATGAATGGACGAATCATTGGTAGTGAGATGTTCCAGAAGCGGCGGAAGGCATTCGCACCATCCATACGTGCAGCTTCTAAAATGTCTTTAGGAATCGTCATTAAACCTGTGGTGTAAAGGACGATGTTAAAACCGGTGTATTTCCAGAAAACCATGATCGCGATAGACGGCTTCACCATAGTGGCATCATCTAACCAGCGGATTGGTTGAAAATCGTTAACCCAAGCAAACGCCCAACCAAACAGCGTGCTATCGGCCAATGCCATTAGCGTTTGGTTGATAATTCCTGAGTTAGGAGAATACATATTGAAGAAAATCAGTGACGCTGCGACCGTTGATGTGATGAACGGTAGAAAGTACGCCGATGTTAGCCAGTGACGCATACGATCACCCATTGAAACCAACATGTAAGCCACTGGAATAGCGACTAAGTGCTGAGCAACACCCGATGTGATTGCTAGCCATAATGTGTTCTTTAATGAACGCCATAGCCATGGGTCAGTCAAGGCAATGTGATAGTTCTCAAAACCAACGAACTCCATTGCATCCATGCCCTGTACTGGGTTCCATTCGTGGAACGACAGGTAAACAGAGAACAACAGCGGGAAGATCCCAAATACAGAAAAAATGATCAGAAACGGCAGAAGGAATCCATACGGTGTAAGCGCTTTCAAATTCAGACGAGAAAAAAGGCTTTGCTCCGAAGGTTCTATCGTTGTGCTCGCTGTATGATTCATAGTAACGACCTCTTAAAAAAGGAAGCGCGTTATCCACGCTTCCTCACTTACTTAAAGTAAAACCAAATTAAAGATTACGCGTACGACGCTTAATTAGGCGCTCTGCCTCTTTAAGTGCAGTTTCGATGTCCTTACCTTCATCAAGCACTTCCATCAATGCGTTCTCTAAAATAATAGAACGTGCTACGTGGTCGCCTTGAGCTGGAGATACTGGCTTGATGTTCTGTGCCACTTCTGCAAATAGAAGACGTGCTTTCTGACCACCTAGGAACTCCATCTCTTCTTGAAAAAGCTCATCGTCATACGTCGTTACGTTCGCAGGGAAAGCCGCAATCGTTTCGAAGTGCTTAAGTTGAACTTCACGGTCCGTCGTCATGTACTCGATAAGCGCCCATGCTTCATCTGGGTTTTCAGATTGCGTTGGGATAGATAGGAACGAACCACCCCAGCTGCCGTAGATACCATCAGGAAGGTTTTCTACTGCCCACTTACCTTTGGTTTCAGGTGCAATCCAGTTGTTTAGGTGACCAAGTAGCCAAGCGCCAGAAAGTTGAGTTGCAAATGTGCCGTTGCGGAAGCCTTCGTACCATTCATTAGACCAAGCCAGAATGCGACCGTCTAAGCCTTTGTCGCGAATCTCTTTTGCTACTTCAAACGCGTGAACAAAGCGCTCTGATGTCACAACTGGGTTGCCATCTTTATCGAAGTAAAGACCTTCGCCTTCAGGAACTGTAGTAAAGATGATTGCTTGTGCTACGTCGGCTGCTGAAGCAATTAGCTGTACGTTTTGCTCTTTCAGCTTCTCACCTGCTGCGATGTATGAACCCCAATCTTTGATTGCGTCTTCAACATTGATCCCCGCTTTTTCAAATACATCGGTGCGGTAGTACATAACACCCGGACCAAGGTCGACAGGAATACCGTACATGTCGCCATCAGCACCTTTACCTTGTGCCCATGCGTAAGGTGCGAATCGTTCTTCGTATTTATCTGCACCGTAGTTTTCAGACAGGTTAACTAGGCCGCCAGAACCAACGAATGGACCGATTTTCTCAACGTCCACAACAATCACGTCACCCGCACCTGAGCCCGTTGCTAGGTTAGTGGTTAGTTTCGTGTGGTGGTCACCGTGATTGTTCATAAGGTAATCCACTTTGATCCCTGTTTCCTTTTCGAAATCAGGCAGTAATACCTTCAGGCTGCTGTCGAAATCTGGGAAGCCGTCGAAACGAATCTCTTTGTCAGCAGCATTTACCGCTGTTGCACCTAGTCCTAAAGCAACCGCGCATGAAAGCGCTAAGGTCTTAAATTTCATGTTCTATCCTTAATGTTTTTATAGGGTAACCAGTAAATCCGATACCGAGTTTCTAGTGACCAACGTCGGCAGCAATTTAAAGTTCACGTCATGTTTAATTTTCTTTAGCTTTTGCAGAGTGAGCTGCACTGCTTCAATGCTCATCTCTTCAATGGGGAAATTTATGGTGGTCAAACTAGGGGTCAGATAGCGCGCGAAGATGGTGTTATCGAAACCCACAAGCGAGATGTCTTTCGGAACCGACAATCCCTCGTTGTGTAAGACTTCGAAAGCGCCAAATGCCATGTGATCGTTTGAAGCAAATACCGCTGTGAAGTGGCACTTACGGTTGATCAACTTCTTCATAGCACTGATGCCGGTCTCTTCAGTAAATCCCGCCTCAGAGACCAAGGCTTCATCATATGGCACACCGGCTTCTTCCAGTGCCTTGCGATACCCCTGCAAACGCCCCCTAGCGTCTGCTTTATCTAAAGGCCCGGTAATACACGCGATATCTGTATGTCCCTTTTGCAAGAGATATTGAGTAGCGAGTAGCCCCCCGACTTCGTTATCAATATCAATGCAACTCATCGCCATTTCTGGGATGAAGCGGTTAATTAAAACCACAGGGGTCCCCTGTTCTTCCAATTCAATTAAATAGTCATCACTGAGCAGTTGAGTATGAAGAATCAAAGCATCGACACGACGCCCCAACAGAAACTCCACAGACTCGCGCTGCCCTTGTTCGGTGTTCGAACCCGCTGTAACCACAGCGTGGTAACCGAAGCGGCGTAGGTTTTCCTCTATGCAATGCAAGATGCCTGAATAGAAAGATCCGCCCAGTTCTGGAACAACAACCCCCACACTTCCGGTACGACTTGAAGCTAAAGCCTGAGCGATAGAGTTCGGGCGATAACCCAACTCTTTGATCGCCTTTTCAACCTTTAGCTTCTTATCGTGGCTCACTCTACTGGTGCCGTTAATCACTCTAGACACTGTCGCTTGAGACACACCTGCATGCTCTGATACGTGTTTAATTGTTGCCACTCGAACCTCGATACTTCATTAGCTTGTAACCGCTTACAAAACGATTATTAAGAAATTACGTTTTAGTTGAAGTGAGTGTCATCACACTAAACTTGGAGGTAAAAAGGCTGGATTTGGAAATCTTGAAAGCGCTTACAGATTCACTTCACGCCATGAAACTGTTTCATGAGATTCTTACTCACCCAATCAAAACGATGCCTGGTTACTTGCTGCCAGGGTGAAAGTAAGAACGCTTAAACTCCGGTTCTCAAAAGCACTATTCAGAGGTGAACCCGCAGCAGACGGTAATATACGGGGCTAAATTGACCCTATTATTTCAGTGTCTATGCTAAATTGTATGGGAACATTTCATAGGTACTTCGAATTCGCTTTGCAGAACCCGAAACTTGAAACAACAACGCCCAGCAAAGGCTGGGCGTGAAACAGTAGAGAGCTTAGAGTCGCCTCTAAACCTTGTTTTCTGATTGCTCGGCGAGCTTAAACTCTTGAGTTAGTGAGAATTGCTGCTGCGACATGGTTTCAAGCTGTTGACCATGAGAAAACAAAACCTGAGATCGTTGTGAGTTATCTTCAGCCAAGGTGTGTATCTGACTGATGTTTTGTGTAACTTGGGATGCGACCACTTGGTGTTCCGTGGTCGCAGTTGCGATTTGATGGCTTCTTTGTTCAACCTCAGTGAGCAGACCCGACACGCTTGATATTGAGTGATTCACTTCGCCCGTTTGTTCAACACATTGAACCATGCCCACCACACATTGATTGATTTGCTCCACCGCCAATTTAGAACTGGTTTGCAGCTGTTCTATCTTGTTGTGTATCTCTTGCGTCGAGGCATTGGTTTTGGCCGCTAACACGCGAACTTCATCAGCCACCACAGAGAAACCGCGCCCTTGTTCGCCCGCTCGCGCCGCTTCAATGGCTGCATTCAATGCCAACAAATTGGTTTGTTCGGAGATCCCAGATATCACATCCAAAATAGAGCCAATGCTAGCGCTTTCGCTTTCAAGCTGGCCGATGGTCGCTTTTGATTCTGCTAACTTACGCTCTAAACTGCCCATCAACTCGACGCTTTTATCCATGGTCTTCTGACCAGCACAGGAACTCGACACCGCTTCAGTCACCAGGGTTAGCGTTTGATTAGCGGCTTGAGTTATTTCGGTCACCGAGCACTCGATCTGCTCCATAGCTGTTGCCACCATCACGGTCTGATTGGTTTGGTCTTGCATCGCCTCGCTCAATGAACGGCTCGTGCTTTGATTCTCTATGGACGCCTCTTTTAAGCACGTCGACGAATAAAGCATGTTCTCAATCATTTGAGTCAGATGACTGATCACTAAGTTGACCTTGTCGCTCACTGAGCCAAACTCATTATTGGCTTGATAATGCACCATCGCACTCAAGTCTTTATTGGCAACTTGGTCGAGTGCACTTTGTAGCAGATTGCTTGGTTTACGGATACCTTTGGCAATATTCAACCCGATCAACAGAGCAATAAGCACGGAAGCAAGTGCAATAAAACCCTGCATCACAAGGGCTTGCTGTGAAGAGTCCATCGATTCGTGATACAGGCGTGTCGCGGTGTCTTCAGCGTACATTGAAAGCTCATCAAAGTGACTTAACTGTTGATCGATTAGCTGTTCAATTTCCTGCTTTTGAAGGGAGATAGACTCATCGAGTTTGATGGTTTCTTTATGGGTAGCGACTGAGCCACTGGCTGAAAACGCGTGTGAAGCGAGCAACGATAAAGACTGTTTACTGCGGCGCAGCAAAGATGAATCCAGATTATCTATATCTGCGACCGCTTGTTCGAATCGCTCTTTGCGACTTTGTAGGCGTCGCTCTACCCCGCGAACTTCTGATGACGTTTGTAATGAGAAGGCCTCATTCGCCTCTGCCGCAATCAGGCTTAGTTGCACCAACAGAGCTTCGACCGCCTTTTGTATTTGATCTGATTTCGCACTCGCCAGTTGATTGACCAAGGTGTTATTAAGCTGTCCCACCACAGACTGAAATTGCGCTTGCCCCATCGCACCAAGATCTTTGCTATCCAGATAAGCAACGTAAAGTTCGAGTACTCTTTCTATCTTTTCGATCGTCGATCTACCCGTTTCATCAATGTTACTAAGCAGGATTTCCATATGTGAACCAGCGACACTTTTACCTTCAAACCAACTCAACTGCTGCTGATATAGCTCGATGTTGTTCAACACCACTTGTTTCAGTGGCTCAAGTTCATCAATGTAGTTAGTGGATAAATAGGGTGTGGTGCTGCGATTAATGTCCAGAAATCGGATGGTTAACGTGGAGGATTGAAGCATTAATGGCGTAGCTTGCTGGGTGATGCTTTCGATTCGAGTGGTGATGTCTTTATTGCTACTGATGCTTAGCCATGCGGAACCTAGCATGATCACAATCAGTACGAAGAAGCCTAAATAAACTCGAGACACGATGGAAGAAAGTCTCATAGTAAATCCCTGATCTAGTGGCGAAAAAAAGGGCACAAAAATGTGCCCAAGAATGGAGTTAATTGAAACGTGCCCTAATCAATCTGCCTTTAGGGCTAAAATGGACAGTATTTACGTACTATTGAAAAGCATGGATATTCGAAAGCATGACTCTTTGAAAATATGCCGAATTCAAAGAGCCTCTCTTTCTATATCGGTGATTACCACCAAGCTTCAAACATTGCGCCGAACGACAATGTGTCAACATTCGTTGTCTTCACTGTGTTGCCTTTAGTTTCTACATCACCCACGGTTGTGTAGAAACGAAGCATTGGACGGCTCCAAGGTAAGCCACCTAGAGAAACGTTTTGAGAAAGCGTTACTTTCCATGCGTTCTCTTCACCGTCGTCATCGTAATCAACCATGCCGTAGCCAGCTTCTAACCATGTAGAGTGAACATCATCCCATTGGTACTGTGGACGAACGATACCAGCGTACTCCGTGTTCTCGCGGTCTAGATCAGAACCAGAGTTGTCTTTGTACGACACTAAGTAATCGATGATGAAGTTATCTGTTGCTGCGTAGCTACCTTCAACACTTGCGTACAAAGTTTGGTAGTCACCTTTTAGGTCAAACACTGATGAATCCGCACCGTCACCATACTTAACAACCAACTTGTTAGACTCACCCAAGCCTAAGGTTGCACCTACCAGGTATGCCGTTTCGTCACTGACTTTTGGATCACCCGCTACGTCAGAGTCTGCTTCATCTGAAGCAAAACCATAGTTCGCATATAGGTCTAGTTGGCCGATACCCGCATTAATAGAGTGCAACTTAGAAGTAATTGCGTATCGACCGTTGTCGTTCACTAGGCCGCCTTTCACTTGGCCTACGAAGCCCATGTCTAGCTTGGCACCGCCGAAATCTAGGTTGTTAAAACCAGCACCTTGACCATCGTGTGTCATCCAGAAGTAATCGTTCAAACCTTGTTGCGGACGTTGATGGAAGTCACGACCAGCCCACATGTAAAGCTCAGGCTGGCTTTCAAATACATTGGTTACACCAGCGTACATTTTTTTCATGCTCAGGCCACCGTCATCAGCCCATGCGTCTGCTTCCCAGTGATCAGCCATGAATACGATGTCCCAGATAGCACCGTTGTCAGCTTGGAATAGCTTAGCTAACTGAACTTCACCACCATTGGCTTCGTTACCTAAACGACCAACTGAGCGACCTGTTGTACCGATGTCTACATAACGCTCATCGCCACTTTTGTAGTGAGCGCCGTAACGAGCATAACCAGAAAAGACGATACCGTCTGGTACATTGGTTTCTGCAGTCAGAACCGTTTGTTGTTGATCATCAACATACTTGATATCACCAACTTGAGATTCCAGCTCTTGGATTCGTTGTTCCAGAGCGGCAAGATCCGTTTCTGCAGCAAAAGAAGAGAGTGAAGCAAGCGAAGCCGCCACTGCGACCGTTATTGGCAAAAGCTTAAATTTTTGCATTGTAATTCCCTATTATTTTTTTGAGTTTTCATCGAACAGGGAAATATTAAGCAATGAAAGCGTTGAAAAGTTGGTCGCTGTTCACACTGATAAATTAGGTCGAGAGCCATGAAACTTTTAGAAAAGTCATACCCAAAACTATTAATTTAATATCAGAAACTTAGGGCG
Source organism: Vibrio sp. IB15 (assembly GCF_016406055.1). Lineage (NCBI taxonomy): Bacteria > Pseudomonadati > Pseudomonadota > Gammaproteobacteria > Vibrionales > Vibrionaceae > Vibrio > Vibrio sp. IB15. The sequence goes on along the minus strand of NZ_JAEFCE010000009.1, from coordinate 46,824 downwards.
GGAAACGCGTGAAATATCAGCTTGAAATCGCTTTCATTTCATCAATAATGGCGGGGTCTATCACGGAAAAGTGTATGTAAAAGTGAAGGAAATATGGTGCAGTTTTGATAAGTTTTCATATATATGAAAAACCTCAAAATCTAATGTCGATTTTGAGGCTTTTTAGTCTGAGTCAAACACCCAATTATCTAGAATCAAGCATTATCTAAAACGAATCTAGAGATTCAACGCCCATATTAAACAGCGTAAACGCATAAATATCGGCAGTGAGATCGATCGCTTTACTCAGTGGCATTCCGGCGCCATGGCCCGCATTTACGTCGATACGAATCATCACAGGCGCACCACCTTCATGCTTATCTTGCAGCTCTGCGATAAACTTATAAGAGTGTGCTGGCACCACGCGGTCATCATGATCCGCTGTCGTGACCAAAGTTGCTGGGTAGTCGACACCACGCACAACGTTATGAACCGGAGAGTAACCAAGCAGGTATTCAAACATCTCTTTGTTTTGCGCGGAGGTACCATAGTCGTACGCCCAACCTTCGCCAGACGTAAAGGTATGGTAACGCAACATATCTAGCACCCCAACAGCAGGTAGAGCCACTTGGAAAAGCTCCGGCCTCTGTGTCATACACGTACCCACCAGCAACCCACCGTTAGAGCCGCCACGAATCGCCAACTTGTCACTACTGGTATAGTTCTCGGCGATTAAGAACTCCGCAGCAGCAATGAAGTCATCAAACACATTCTGCTTTTGCTGCTGAGTACCCGCTTTATGCCACGCCTTACCGTACTCACCGCCGCCTCTCAGGTTGGGAACTGCGTACACGCCACCCAATTCTAACCAACTGCCCACCGTCCCCGAGAAAGAAGGCGTTAGGCTGACATTAAAGCCGCCATAGGCGTACAACATGGTTGGGTTATTACCGTCCAGTTTTAGTCCCTTCTTATAAGAGATAAGCATCGGAACCTGAGTGCCATCTTTTGAGGTATAAAAGACCTGTTTAGACTCAAACTTATCCGATTCAAACGGTGACTCAGAGCGCTGATAAACTTCTAAACTGCCCGACTCAATATCAAAAGAGAAAATGGTTGGCGGCGTAACATAGTTGGTAAAGGTGTAATAAAGCTGAGTTTGCTCTTTCTTACCACCTAAGCCACTGGCCGTTCCCAGCCCAGGTAAATGGATTTCACGAACTAGGTTACCTTGGTAATCCAGCTGCTCAATTTTCGACACCACATCCACCATGTAATGAGCAAACAAATAGCCACCACCAGTACTGATGTCTAATGGCTGTGGCTTTTCTGAGATGATATCTCGCCAATGCTCAGTGCCGCTATCAAAGCTCACAACCTTGCCATTCGGCGCATCAAGGTTGGTGTATAGAATGAAGTTCTCACCTTGATTATCGATGAGATACGTATCGCTATCCACATGATCAATCAGTGTGTTCAAAGACTGCTCTGATGATTTTAAATCGATATAGAACAGTCGATTACCTGAAGTCGACTCCTTGCCGAGGATGATCAAGTATCGATCGTCTTCAGTGGTGTAGCCAGACACATAGCGGTGTTGCTCATCGTTGCTTTCGCCAAAGATCACCTTGTCGCTAGCTTGCTCTGTGCCCAACTCATGGAAGTACAACTTGTGTTGTTCTGTACGAGCTGAAAGTTCACTACCGTCAGGCTTATCGTAACTGGAGTAGTAAAAACCGCGATTGCCTAACCAAGAAATGCCAGTAAATTTGGCGTCGGTAATTTCCGTTTCGAGCTGCTGCTTAGTCTCAGTTTCAATCACGAAGATCTTACGCCAATCACTGCCACCCTCAGAAATACTGTACGCCACTAAGCTATAGTCTTTCGAAAACGATACCGAGCCCAGAGATGTCGTGCCATCTTCCGAGAAAGTGTTCGGGTCTAGGAATACTTCAACCGGCTGCCGCTCTCTCTGACGATAGAGAATGCTGTGGTTCTGCAAGCCATCATTCTTATAGAAGTAGGTGTAGTCACCTCGGACAAACGGCTGCGAGCTCTTTTTGTAGTCTTGCGCTTTTGCCAGTCGCGCTCGCAGTTCCGCGCGATACGGAATTTGAGCAAGGTAATCAAACGTGACTGCATTCTGGTTCGCTACCCACTCTGCAGTTTGGTCACTTCTGTCATCTTCTAACCAGCGATATGGGTCTTCGATTATCTGACCAAAATAGTCATCGCTGACGATCTGCTTATTGGTGATTGGATATTGATACTCTTTTAAATAGCTCATCGTGATCCTTATTAAAAATAGTGAGAAATCGTCAGATAACGAGTTCTGATGTGTTCAATCAATAACTTAATCTTGTTGGGCGGCTGGCGCGTAAAAGGGTACACCGCATAAATACCGAGCTTCTTACCCACTAAGTCAGGGAAGATATCCACCAGCTGACCGTTACGAATATCGTGATAAACCAGACAACGCGGCACGTACGCAACGCCATGTCCACCCAGCGCAGCTTTTCTTAATGCAGTCGCGTTGTCTGTCGAGAAAGAGCCCGAAACACGCACGATATATTTGTCGTTGTCTGTACAACCGTCTTTGCTATACAGAAACTGCCACTCACTCGCCCCTGTGGTTTGATAGGCGTATTGCAAGCAGTTGTGCTCCACTAAGTCTTTGGGCTGCATCGGTTTACCGTTCTTGGCGATATAAGAGGGCGAGGCACACACCACCCATTGAGAATCCAATATGTGTCGCGCAATCAAGCTGGAGTCTTCTAGGTAACCGGTACGAATCACCAAGTCCAAACCATCTTCTACTAAGTCAACAAAGCGATTGTCCAGTGACATATCGACTGTTAAACCTGGATGCATATTACAAAACTCAGCAACGGCGTCTGCCAGAATCAAATCTCCAGAGATAGTAGGCACTGACATTTTGATATGACCGCTGACATTTTCACCAAAGCCTGAAACTGCGTCCATAGCCTCTTGAGTCGCCTGCTTCACATTTTTGGCTCCGTGCAAAATTGCCTTGCCCGCCTCAGTCAGGGTCAATTTACGCGTCGTTCGATATAATAATTGCACGCCAATTTCTTCCTCTAGGCGTGCAATTCTTTTACTAACTACCGAATTTGTAAGGTTATTTTGCTCTGCTACCTTACTGAAACTGCCCAGTTCTACTACCTGTGAAAACAGGATCAAATCGTCTGCTCGCATCTGATTATGCCAATTTTGGAATTAATTATTTTCATTATTTCCCTATATCAATAAAAAATAAAGGGGTAAATTCACGCCAAATTAACAAAACAATTACAAAAGAGTCATTCCAATTACAAGATTCGCACCCAAATGGTTCCCGCTTAGAGGCCAATAGCGAGTCAAAAAATGACAACCCATAACGTGTTATCTACTTCAAACATGAACGTTTGAAAACAGTACGAGGAAGTACCCATGAGTGAAACTCTACTAGCTCTATTGGCCTTTTCACCAATAGTTGTTGCAGCGATTCTGCTGGTCGGCCTGAACTGGCCTGCGAAAAAAGCGATGCCAGTGGCATTTGCATTAACCGTTGCTATTGCCCTATTTGCTTGGGATATGTCTGGCACTCGCGTGTTGGCCTCTGTATTCCAAGGTTTCGGTATTACCGTGTCGGTTCTCTGGATTGTGTTCGGCGCCATCTTCTTATTAAACACTTTGGAACACACCGGAGCTATCACCACCATCCGCAACGGCTTCACGGACATATCCGCTGACCGTCGTGTTCAGGCGATCATCATCGCTTGGTGTTTCGGTTCCTTCATTGAGGGCGCATCTGGCTTCGGTACACCTGCAGCTATTGCAGCACCGCTACTGGTTGCTATCGGCTTCCCTGCGCTTGCTGCGGTACTGATGGGCATGATGATCCAATCGACACCAGTCTCATTCGGTGCGGTAGGTACACCTATCATCGTTGGTGTGAACAAAGGTTTGGACACGCACAACATCGGTGAAAGCCTGATTGCTCACGGTTCTACTTGGGACGCTTACCTGCAACAAATCACCTCAAGCGTCGCTCTGATTCACGCCTCTGTGGGTGTGATGATGCCAGTACTAATGGCAATGATGCTGACTCGCTTCTTCGGTAAGAACAAAAGTTGGACAGAAGGTTTAGACATTCTACCGTTCGCACTGTTTGCTGGTGCAGCGTTCACCATCCCTTACGCACTAACAGGTGTCTTCCTAGGTGCTGAGTTCCCATCTCTAATTGGTGGTCTAGTCGGCCTAGCAATTGTGGTTACTGCAGCAAAACGTGGCTTCCTAGTACCGAAATCAAAATGGGATTTTGAGAGCGAAGACAAGTGGCCAGCTGAATGGCTAGGTTCTTTGAAAATTGACCTTGATGACAACAATCAAAGCCATAAGAAAATGAGCATGGCGATGGCATGGGCACCTTACGTGCTGCTAGCTGTGACTCTGGTTGCTAGCCGTGTGAGCCCTGAATTCAAAGGCCTACTGAAGAGCGTTAGCCTTTCATTCAGCAACATCCTTGGTGAGACTGGCGTAAGCACAGCGATTCAACCTCTTTATCTGCCGGGCGGTATCCTAGTATTTGTTGCTCTGGTTGCTGTTCTGATTCAAGGCCGCAGCGCTGCGCCACTAGCGAAAGCATTCGGTGAATCAAGTAAAACACTGATTGGTGCAGGCTTCGTACTGGTGTTCACCATCCCTATGGTTCGTATCTTCATCAACTCTGGTGTGAACGCAGCTGACCTAGCGAGTATGCCTGTAACAACAGCCAACTTCGCCGCGGACTTAGTTGGCAGCGCATTCCCTGCATTGAGTGCAACCGTCGGTGCTTTGGGTGCCTTCATTGCGGGTTCGAACACAGTATCAAACATGATGTTCAGCCAGTTCCAATTCGAAGTAGCGCAAACTCTGACTATCTCAAGTGCAGTCGTCGTTGCCCTACAAGCCGTTGGTGCAGCAGCCGGTAATATGATTGCAATTCACAACGTAGTAGCCGCTTCGGCAACGGTAGGCCTACTAGGACGTGAAGGTGCAACACTACGTAAAACCGTTATCCCAACGTTCTACTACTTGATGATGACAGGAATCATCGGCCTAGTAGTTATCTACGGCTTCAATATGACAGACGCACTTATGTAAGCCATAAGTCGTCACCAAAGCACTTGGCGTTAATACTCAATTCCCCGACAGCAACACCGTCTAATAAGACAGTTGATGAGTTCCGGGATGGACACTAGAACACATCAACACTCACGGGTATTAACGCCATTTTCCCGAATTAAAGCAGCCCAAACCAAGCTCTCAAAGAAGAGCAACATCCCAAGAATTTAGGACTGAAATTATGATCATATCCGCATCGACTGATTACCGCGCCGCAGCAAAATCGAAATTACCTCCGTTTCTTTTCCACTACATTGATGGTGGTTCTTACGGAGAGCACACCCTACAACGCAACACGGCTGACCTTGCTGAGATTGCGCTAAAGCAGCGCGTACTCAACGACATGTCGGATCTAAACTTAGAAACAGAGCTGTTCGGCGAGAAGCTTGCGATGCCAATCGCACTAGCGCCTGTTGGTTTGACGGGTATGTACGCACGACGCGGTGAAGTACAAGCCGCCAAAGCCGCAGACAACAAAGGCATTCCGTTTACCATGTCGACCGTGTCAGTGTGCCCGATTGAAGAAGTAGCCCCTAAGATTGAACGCCCAATGTGGTTCCAACTTTACGTGCTCAAAGATCGCGGGTTCATGAAGAACGTACTAGAGCGTGCGAAAGCGGCAGGCGTAACCACATTGGTTTTCACGGTTGATATGCCAGTGCCCGGGGCACGCTACCGTGACATGCATTCCGGAATGAGTGGACCAAATGCAGCAGTACGCCGCGTATTCCAATCTATGCGTCATCCTAGCTGGGCAGTTGATGTCGGCTTGCTGGGTAAACCACACGACCTAGGGAACATATCTACTTATCGTGGTTCTCCTACCAGGTTGGAAGACTACATTGGTTGGTTGGGTGATAACTTCGATCCGTCGATTTCATGGAAAGACCTAGAGTGGATTCGTGATTTCTGGGACGGCCCAATGGTCATCAAAGGTATTCTCGACGAAGAAGATGCAAAAGACGCGGTGAGATTTGGCGCAGACGGTATCGTCGTTTCAAATCACGGTGGTCGTCAGCTTGATGGTGTTTTATCGAGTGCTAAAGCGCTGCCTTCGATTGCTGATGCAGTTAAAGGCGACACCAAGATTCTGCTCGACTCTGGCATTCGAACTGGCTTAGATGTGGTTCGCATGATGGCACTTGGCGCAGATTGCACCTTGCTTGGCCGTTCTTTCGTATACGCATTAGCAGCTCAAGGACAAGCCGGCGTTGAGAACCTACTCGACCTTTACGACAAAGAGATGCGCGTTGCCATGACATTAACTGGCGCAAAGACAATCAAAGACTTAACTCGTGAATCTTTGGTGGGGTTAGATTAAGTCCGTTGATTCACTGTAATGCTTGGGTCTACTTAGACTGAAGTTCAATCGGTGTCACAGCAATTCCACTGCCGTTGTGACACCGTTTAAGCACTGGAAAATAAAACAAAAAAACAAAAAACAAAAAACAAATCAGTGCCAAATAAGAAGCACAAGGAAGCAAAGATGGTAACAAACACATCCCATGAGCGAGTAATTGACGTTAAAGCTTATCAGCAGCTTGAGGCGATACTGGCTCAAAAAATAGAAACGGAACGCATTGTCACGCAAGAGGCAAAGCGATTGGCTTACGGCACCGATGCGAGTTTTTATCGCTTGGTGCCGAAAATGGTTCTAAGACTTAAAAACTTAGAGGAAGTGATATTCACGATTCAAAGCTGTCGTGAGCTGGGCATTCATTTTACCTTTCGCGCGGCAGGTACCAGCCTTTCAGGACAAGCGGTTTCAGATTCAGTACTTATCACTCTGACCGACGATTGGCGTGGCCATGAGATTGTCGATAACGGCAATCAAATCATTCTTCAACCCGGTGTAATTGGCGCTGATGCCAATAAATACCTCGCCCCGTTCCAACGTAAAATAGGCCCAGACCCAGCCTCTATCAACACCTGTAAGATTGGTGGTATTGCCGCGAACAACGCCAGTGGCATGTGTTGTGGTACTGCGCAGAACTCCTATCGCACGGTCGAAAGCATGAAAGTCGTATTGAGCGATGGCACCCTGCTCGATACCGCAGACAGTGCTAGCGTTGAATCATTCAAGCAGTCACACAAAACGCTGTTTGATGGTATTGCTGAATTACACCGTCAAACCAGCTCAAATCAAGAACTCGCCGACAGAATCCGCCACAAGTATCGCCTTAAAAACACCACGGGCTACGCACTCAATGCATTGGTCGATTACCACGACCCAATCGAAATCATTAAACACCTGATGATCGGTTCAGAGGGCACGCTAGGCTTCATCGCCGAGATCACTTACAACACGGTGATTGAACACCCGAACAAAGCCTCTGCTCTGCTGGTGTTTGCCGACATCGAGCAAGCTAGTAAAGCCGTGACTACGCTATCCAAAACTCCGGTTGCGGCTGTTGAGTTAATGGACGGTAGGGCGTTACGTTCTGTCGCGGATAAACCGGGTATGCCTGCGTTCATGCCAAGCCTAGATCTAGAAGCAGCAGCTATTTTGGTGGAATCACACGCCAGCTCCCAGCAGGACTTAGATTTACAATGTAAATCAATTTTGGATGCATTAGCTGATTACACGATTGTCGAATCTGTCCCTTTCACGTCCGATCCTAAGACTGTCGCTACCCTGTGGGGCATCCGTAAAGGCATGTTCCCGGCCGTTGGCGCAGTGCGTGAAGTCGGCACGACGGTCATCATTGAAGATGTTGCTTTCCCAGTCGACAATCTTGCAAATGGCATTCGAGAGCTGCAAGAGCTGTTCGATAAATACGACTACAGCGAGGCGATCATTTTCGGCCACGCCCTAGAAGGCAACCTGCACTTTGTATTTACCCAAGGCTTTGATAGCCAAGAAGAGATCGACCGTTACGGCGGATTCATGGATGACGTAGCCGAGCTTGTCGCCGTGAAATATCAAGGTTCTCTGAAAGCGGAACACGGCACAGGCCGTAACATGGCACCTTACGTGGAGTTGGAATGGGGCAAAGATGGTTACGCCTTGATGCAACAGATCAAAGCGCTGTTCGACCCAGAAAGGTTGCTCAACCCTGGCGTTATCATCAACGACAACCCAAACTCCCACATCACAGACTTAAAGCCAATGCCAGCTGCCGACGATCTTGTCGACCGCTGTATTGAGTGTGGATTCTGTGAGCCAGTCTGCCCGTCTCGCACACTGACCTTGTCACCTCGCCAACGCATCGTGTTGTACCGAGAACTGCAACGTCGCCGAGAAGCAGGTGAAGAGATAGAAGCCAGCGAACTAGAAAAAACCTTTGAATACCAAGGCATTGATACCTGTGCGGCAACAGGCCTGTGTGCCGAGCGTTGTCCGGTAGGCATTAATACGGGAGACTTGGTGAAGAAACTTCGTGTTGCCAAGTATGAGAAGTTCACACCAATCGCCAAATGGACAGCGGATCATTTCTCGACCACCACGAAACTGACCAAGGCAGGTCTCAAAACCAATCAAGTAGCGAGTAAAGTTCTGGGCGCAAACACGGTCGGCAAGCTTACCAATGGCCTGCGCTCAGTGACCAAAGGCGCAACGCCAGTTTGGATGCCAGAGATGCCGCAGTCCAACAGTCACACTCTCACGGCTTCACCAATGACAGCCGCAACGTCTAATGACGCAAAGAAAGTGGTTTACCTCCCGTCGTGTGCTAGCCGAACCATGGGTCAACAAAATGATGCGGGTGATCAACGCCCTCTTACTGAAGTGACCATGTCTCTGCTCAACAAAGCTGGATTTGAAGTCATCCTGCCGAAGAAATTAGACGAGCAATGTTGCGGTATGCCTTACGACAGCAAAGGGATGAAAGATATAGCCCAATCTAAAGCACAACAGCTCGAAGAAGTGTTGTGGCAAGCGACTCGTCAGGGTGAATACCCAGTATTGATGGACACCAGCCCATGTGCCAAACGCAGTATTGAGCAGTTCACTAAGCCCTTAGAAGTTCTGGAGCCGACAGGCTTTGTGAATCAATATTTACTTGAACATCTGACGCTTGAGCCACTGAAAGAGACCGTGATGCTTCATGTCACTTGTAGCTCTCGCCGAATGGGCTTAGAGGGCGCGATGTTAAACCTCGCTAAAGCCTGTACTGAAGAAGTGATTGTTCCTGAGCATATTCAATGTTGTGGCTGGGCGGGTGACAAAGGCTTCACTACGCCTGAACTGAATGAAGCAGCGGTGCACCCACTTAAGGAACAAGTACCGAGCAACTGTACTCGTGGATTCAGTAACAGCCGAACTTGTGAGATCGGTTTGTCGCATCACAGTGGCATTCCATATCAATCAATCTTGTACTTGGTGGACGAAGTTGCGCAGTAGCCAGACTTTAAAAGCGAGACACACTCTAGATAAAAAGGTTGCCTGAACGGCAACCTTCTGTGGCTCTAGTTAAAGCTCCCTCATGATGATTTGACAGTATATGTCGTTTTCTGGGCAAAGGTTCAAAGAATTGTTCATTTCGTTGTTGAGTTCTTGAGCGTGACTGGTAGAAGCCAACATGAGTTGTATCAGTGCGGCCAAAATGGTTGTTTTCTTCATTACTGTTTTTCCCAATGTATACTGAAACAGAGAGCCCTTAAAATTTAAGTATATTAAAGCTGGCTCACTCCGAAGAACCATACTACTCAGAACTTTAAACATGAATGCCCATTTCTTAAAAAAGACGATGGAAGACTCAAAGCCGCATGAGCTTTCTCTGAATAATGACTACCAGTCCGAACCAAGCTAAGTTTAGCGATAAGCAATATTTAGGGTTTTCAATATTTTACAATACACTTTATTTAAACGAGACCATACTCAACGCTATGGTTACGCACTAATCAGGTTCGCTAACTCTTGCGCAGAATAGTGCTCAGCCTCTTGACCTCTGCTGATCAAGTCAATCACTCGGAACCCTCTCATATCACCAAACTCTTTGATCAAGTAATCTCGAAACGCTTTTTCGTTCGGCAATTTTCCTCGCACGATATAACCCTCTTCTTTGTCGAAGTCTTCCGTCTCAAAAAAAGAAAAATCAGTCATACCAATGTTATGGCAATACAAAACAAGATACATGTTTACTCCTCAAAATGGGTGGATTAATAAAAACTCACGGGAAGATAGAAATCAAGTTCAAACACTTCATCACTATTAAGGAAATGATTCTGATGATAATGCACATAGGCGGGAGTTGAACGCTGCTTGAAGCCTGATGTAGGTAACCATTTTTCTAATACCATACTGATCTGTGGTAGCAATTCTCCATAACGGCCATTGAGTCGAAACACAGCATGCAAACCGCCGGGAATCACCATCTGATTAACTACGCTACGGTACTTAATAGGTCCACTGATCGCGATACACGCCACATAGCGACACTGGTCCATCTCGACCCAAGCAGGGTTTGAATGGTGCAAACCAAACTGGGTCGAAAAATCACGTTGCTCAGAGTTCGCCCACGCTTTCAATATCAACCACGCATTGCGAATAGAACGGTTATAGCCAGTGTGGCGAACATAGGCTGCCATACGTTCAGGTGTTTCCACTATTTTTGGTTCGGGTAGTATCCGCTGTGCGACATTTTGATAACCCGCCGCCACTTCAGGATCTTTCAAATAAGGCTTTTCGGCGATCTGTAAATCGTGTTTGCGCCACTCGCCCGGAGACATATTAAAGGTCGCTTTAAACGCTCGGCTAAACGAAGACACCGAACTGAAACCACATTTATTGGCTATCTCAACCACCGACGAGCGGGTATCGAACATCAACTGATTAGCGGCATACTCCATTCGGGTACGTCGAATGTATTGATGTAACGACTCCCCCACCACACTTTTGAACGTGCGATGAAAATGTTGCTCTGAGTAAGCCGCAATCTCAGATAGCGCTTTGGCAGACAACGGCTGACTGATGTCTTGATGAATATGGAACAGAACATCATTGATTCGAGATATATGTTGACGTGACATCGTTTAAACAGCATAAATGGACATGTTTAAGAGCATAAATGGACACGCTAGTTTTTACAATTGCCGTGTAATATCAAGCGATAGAATAAAAACGGAAAACGACGAGACACAACACATGGAAATCGCACAGTCATTACAACAAATTCAATCTTCATATATTCGAGAGATCCTCGCTGCAGCAAGCGATCCAAACGTCATCTCACTGGCCGGTGGTCTGCCGGATGAGAAAACATTCCCAATCGATTTAATGAAGCCAACGCTAGAAAATCTAGCGAACATGCCTGAAGTTTTCCAATACGGCTCTACGGCTGGTTACGGCCCATTGCTTGACCATCTAACGCAAAGCTACCAATTGCCAGAAACTCACACAGCGATGATCTGTACAGGCTCTCAGCAAGGTCTAGATTTGATTGCTCGTGCATATGTTGACCCGAATGATGTAGTTGTGATGGAAGCGCCGAGCTACTTAGGTGCGATGCAAGTGTTTGGCTTGGTTCAAGCAAACATTGTGACTGTGTCTCAAACCGAATTTGGCCCTAACCTAGATGAACTAGAAACGTGCTTTGCCGAGCAATCGCCAAAGATGTTCTACGCGGTGCCAGATTTCCATAACCCAACGGGCGTATGTTGGACAACAGAGACTCGCCAAAAAGTGGCAGAGCTGTGTATCAAATACAACGTGGCGTTCATTGAAGATGCACCATACCGAGAGCTACGTTTCACAGGCACAGAGCTGCCGTTGGTTTCGTCTTTCTGCCCTGATAACTCTATCGTTCTTCGTTCATTCTCTAAGATTGCATCACCTGGTTTACGTATCGGTGCGGTAACAGGCAAGCGCAGCTACCTTGAGCCACTGATCAAGGTGAAGCAAGGCGCAGATTTGCACTCAAGCGTTCCGATGCAGGCCCTACTGCTTGGCCTTCTAAAGCACCAAGACTTTAACGTACACATGGAAAGCATCCGTTCACTATACAAGTCTCGCTATGAAGTGCTGTTTTCAGAACTAGAAAAACAACTGCCTGCTAACTGTGTATTGAAAGCCGTAGATGGCGGGATGTTCATTTGGGTTGAAATTCCAAAGTGCGATACTTTTGAATTGGCTAAGACCCTACTTTCAAATGGTGTAGCCGTTGTACCAAGCCCAGTATTCTATCCAAAGCCAGATGGAGCAAAAGCCGCACTGCGCTTAAACTTCACTAACGCTAATCCAGAAGAGCTGACTGAAGCGGTGAAACGCTTAGCGGAAGTACTTAACCAAGCGTAGTCGCCAATTAAGTAAGACAGATTCAACACAAGCCCTGCTGTATTTGTACAGCAGGGCTTTTTCGTTCCTCAAACCATAAACCCACAATAAAATAGGTGATAAATAGCCCTACACTTGGTTGGTTTTTGTCCTACATAGCCTTAGTTATACTGCGGCGGATTTTAATAAGCCATCATGACGAGCTAGGCTTCAATGTCCAGCTATGATCAGAATAGGCAACCGCTCTGGATTTACGTTCCAGCTCGCAGAAAGGAAAAACCATGTCTCAATATGTTGTATGTGCTCTGTATAAATTCGTAGCACTTGATGATTACCAAGAAATTCGCCAACCGCTAACTGAGCTTCTAGAAGCGAATAACATTCGCGGTACTTTGTTACTCGCAAGTGAAGGTATCAACGGTACCGTTGCAGGTAAGCGCGAATCTATCGACGCTCTTCTTCAATGGTTCAAGCAAGACACTCGCTTAGCGGATGTTGTTTACAAAGAGTCGTTCAACGACGAACAACCATTCAACCGCACCAAGGTTAAGCTTAAGAAAGAGATCGTAACCATGGGTGTTGAAGGCATCGACCCTCGCCATGTTGTTGGTACTTACGTTAAGCCAAACGAATGGAATGACCTTATCTCAGATCCAGATGTGATCTTGGTTGATACTCGTAACGACTACGAAGTAGATATCGGCACATTCAAAAACGCAGTAAACCCAAATACGGAAACTTTCCGTGAATTCCCTCAATACGTTGAAGATAATCTAGACCCGAAGAAGCACAAGAAAGTCGCGATGTTCTGTACAGGTGGTATTCGTTGTGAAAAATCAACGGCCTACATGAAAGAGCAAGGCTTTGAAGAGGTTTACCACCTTGAAGGCGGCATTCTAAAGTACCTAGAAGAAGTACCTGAAGAAGAGAGCATGTGGGAAGGCGATTGCTACGTGTTTGATGGTCGTGTTGCCGTTAACCACCAGCTAGAAAAGAGTGGCTACGATGTATGTAACGCTTGTCGTCTACCAATCACAGAAGAAGACAAAGCCTCTGAGCATTTCGAGAAAGGCGTAAGCTGTCCTAAGTGTTTTGATAAGCACTCTGAGGAGCAGAAAGCGCGTTTCCGTGAACGTGAAAAGCAAGTACAGCTATCAAATGCGCGTGGTGAAACCCACGTAGGTGGCGATGCTGCTCACCTAATCGAACAGCGCAAAAAAGAAAAACTGGCACACAAAGAGCAACAACGTTCTGGTAAGAAAGCTCAGTAATATTTGATTCTGCTGAAATAACAAAGGGCATTAACGTATCCACAATGGAAGGTTAATGCCCTTTTTTGATCCTACTCTCGCTTTGTGTTTAGGGACACATTTATCTTCAAAAATAGGTTCTATACTGAAGTTAATTTGATGAAAGAGGAAGTGCCAATGCTCAATGAAAACCATGCCTTTATCTTAGATTTCCCAGAGCTAAAATTAGACATTGTTCAACTCAACCACGACGACGAAACCTTCAAAGCGGACATGCAGAAATACCATCAACTCGACTACGACATCCGTCAGCTTGAGATCTCGGGTAGTCCAATTGATGACGACAGCATGCACAACCTAAAAGTAGAACGCATGGAGCTCAAAGACTCGCTTCACAAGCAACTCACTCGACATCACGCCCTGAAAATGGTGTAGCCATACAAACACTTAGTGTGGCCGCAATCGTCACACTAAGTGATTAGCTAAACGTTAAGTTACCTTATTCCCATCAGAAAAATTCAAATAGGTATGAAACCTCTCGCCATCATCTCGGGTTTCAAAATGCCAATTCATACGCTCACAAATACGCTGAACAATAATCAGACCACAGCCGTAGCCTGCGTTATAGGTTTCGTTACCATCATGCCTATTGACGATCACCAACTCTTTCTCAATCAATTGAATATCAATGTCGCCGATACTGTAGCTAAATGCATTCTTGATTAAGTTGTTCATGACCACGGTGATGAAGCTTTCAGGCGCATACACGGTAGCTGATCTTGAAACATTAAGGCGGTAGCTCGCATCCTGTTTGGCAAACAAAATTGCCAACTCTTTCAGTTGCTGTCGGACCATGGTTTCTAAATCATGCTCAGAGAAGCGGTGTTCATCGACACTTTCTTTCCCAAGCAGCAAAAACATCTCAGTCAGAACACGCATTTGTTCACTGGCTTCTTGAACTCGATTGATAGCTTTCAACGCCACAGGAGGCTGGTTGTCGACTTTGGCGAGTAAATCTGCAGAACCTTGAATTACCATGATTGGCGTACGAAGTTCATGAGCGGCAAAGCGACTAAACTCCTCTTCTCGCTGAAAGTAGCCCGATATATCGTTTTTAGAATCGAGTAGAGTTTGCTCGATATGACGGGTTTCCGCGTAACCAGTTGTCACCTCAAAAGAGGGCTGGTCGGGCTGCATTAAACTGATTTTTTGCTCTATCTGATTCAGTGGACGTGACAATGAACGCACGACATAAACACTATAAAAAACCATAGCCAAGGAAATAAAGCCCCCCAACAGCATGGTGTAATAGTGGAGGCTCCACTCGTAGTTATCTAGGTAATCATCTGCATCATCTTGAAAGACGATGTACATCATCCCCTTGCCCGAAGGATGCTTCAAAACGATGAAATGTTTGTCCTCCGCCCCCAGAAGGTATTCATAGAAGCCTGGTGTTTTATAGTAACTTAACCAACGGGGTAATTCGTTCTCGCTCCAATAGGTGGAGAACTCATTCGGATTGGGCAATAAGGTATTTTCACCATATAACTCATACTCTGCGGTATAGCGGCTCGCTTCGGTATCTAACCAGTGGTGTAAGCTAATGACTTCCATCTGGTTTTCGGCCAAATAAATGGCTGTCCAGAACATGCTGAACATAACAAGTGTCATGATCCCAAAGCTTCTACGAATTTTCTTGTAGATACTTGGGTACGTGCTTTCTTTGACTGAGCTTTTACGCTTTAAGTCGGTATCCTTGTCCATGAATCGTCTCTAATCTTGAATGCTCAAAACCCTTATCAAGCGCATTTCGTAAACCATAAATGTGGCTTCTTAATGCATCACTCGATGGAGATTCGTCTCCCCAAACTGAGTCAATTACTTCTCTGCGCGACACTATTGCTGGGGCGTGTCGAATAAGCACTTTCAATATTTTCAGTTGAATACGACTTAGCTTAATCAGGTTGTCACCACGGAACACTTCATCGGTTTGAGAGTCCATCGTGATATCGGCAAAGCGCACCTTACCAACATCTAGCCTAGGACCACGGCTTGCCAATGCGTGCAGTCGTAAACTCAATTCTTGCATCGCGAAAGGTTTCAGCAAGTAGTCATCACCACCCGCTTGGAATGCTGCAATTTTGTCGTCCAGCTGCTCTTTTGCTGTCAGAAACAGAATAGGAGTACGACATGCCTGCTCTTGTCGCAGCTTTCTGACTGTCGAAATGCCATCTAATTTTGGCATCATGATATCCATAATAATGACATCGTAATGGTTTTCAGCCACTAGCTTTAATGCCGCTTCGCCATGATATGCGCAGTCAATACCAATACCTTCTAACTCGAGATAATCAGCAATGGTTTCAGAGACACTATGGTTATCGTCAACAATCAAAACTTTCATCGATTTATTTCACCTTTCTTCACGAGTGCTTCACGTTCGAGTTTATAAGATAGCGCCTAATTAAAACAAATAAACTTAAATTAATTCTATTAAAGAGTATAAAAATGAGAAAGTTAGCGTTAATTACAGCGATTAGTTTAGTCCTAGCTGGTTGCGGTGGCGGCAGTAGTGACAGCAGCAACACAAACGAAGCTCACACACCTTCATCTATCCAAAGCACGATCGACTCTGTTTCAGGCGATACCATTGTTGTTAATGGTTATAGCTATCAAGTAGGCAGCGCGAACTACGCAGGCGAAGAAGTCGCGATTGCTGACCTAGAAAAGAACATGATGGTTTCGATTGCATCTAACACTCGCAGCGCATCCGCTCACACTGGCGGGGCCCAAGTTGGTCTTGAACCGACGATCGTAGGTCTGATTGCAAATACTAACCACGTAAATGGCACATTTGAAGTCAACGGCATACCTCTAACTTTCTCAGCGCTTTCGACTGAGATTGAAGATGGCGATTGGGTGATGGTGTCTTCTCTACCGACCGCTAACGCAGGTTACAAAGTACTGTCGGTAGTGAAATTCGAACACTCTAACTTAACAGAGTCAGTTGAAGTTGAAGGCCTGATTAGCGAGTTAGACAGCAACGCAAAAACATTCAAACTCGGTGCAAATCTAAGCGTTGATTATTCAAATGCTCACATCGATAACGACGATTACAGCTCTGAGTTATCTAATGGTCTTTGGGTTGAAGTAACAGGCTCAATGACAGGCTCTGTACTAACAGCCAATGAAGTCGAAGTTGAAGACTTTGATGAAGTCAGCAATGACACGGAAATCGAAGGCATTATTACTTGGGTGGCGAACGACCAATCATCATTTGATTTAAGCTATAAAGGTCGCTTTGTTGTAAATAACAGCACTCGTTACGAAGACGGAAACAAATCGAACTTAACCGTTGGTGCAGAAGTTGAAGTCACAACGAAAAAAGCTAACGGCGACAATGTTGCAACCGAAATCAAATTTGAACACGACGATGATGCACAAGATTGGAATGACAACGATATCGACCTAGAAGGCATTGTTCAGAGCATTGATGAATCAGCATTGAGCTTTGTTATTCAGACAACTTCTGGTAATAAAACCGTCTACGTTAACCACAACACTCGCTATGAAGATGGCTTAACGTTCAACACGCTAACCAATCAACGAGTTGAAGCAGAGACGTATAAGGTAAATAACCAATACATCGCTAGCGAAATCGAAGCTGAAGACAACAACTAAATGTCATGAGTTTAAAAGCCACGTATCTACGTGGCTTTTTCATTTAGTATAAATATCAGCCGCTTATGGTATTGTTTGCTTATCCAAGATTCAGGGTAAGGAAATAGAAGGAATGACTATCATATACGGAGAACTTCGATTAGAAACCGTCTTAAGCTCCGAGTTCGGCGACCTGTTTGATTGCGTTAAGCAAGGTATCTTCGAACACGTCGACAATGTATTTGGCTGGGATGACGAGTTTCAACGTAACCGCCTCTCAAACGACTACCACCGCTCTTGGTTTCATTGGGTGTATAGAGACTCTCAAAAGGTCGGACTTACCTGCTTCAAACCTTATGACAACGCATATCATATCCACCTTCTGATCATTGACCCTCAATACCAAGGCAAAATGCTCGGTAAAAAAGTAATGTCACTCATCCACACCAAAGCCCTTCGAGAGCAACGAAATCAAGTCACCCTCTCTAGCTTTAGGAGTAACGCTCGCGCCATCAGCTTTTATCAGACGCTTGGCTATAAAGTTGTTGATGATAGTGATGAAGATTTTGTCGGAATGGCTCTCTCCCTAAATAACCATTAATGAGCCATTAGGGAGAGAATAAAACATTAACGAGCTGAAGTAATATCCAACTTATTCAACAATGAAGGGAATCCCCAACCATTCTCGCCTGCTACTACGGGTTCTCCGGTCAAGTACTCATAGAGAGTCGGTGCTAACGAACCATTGGCTTCGATCTTTAATGGTAATGAGTTCTCACCAATTGGGGAGCCCCAGAATCCGATAAATGCATCTTTCTCTAAATAGTCTTCACCAGCGTGACGCCCCGGCACTATTGTGTTGTAACCAATTCCCGCTTTAGGGAACAAATTAATGGTACCGGCTCTATCCTCAAGATAAATGTTAGCCAGTTGATTGACCGAATCAGGTCGAGGAGTCAATTGGGTTAAATCCGTCCACTCACTGCGACTACACCACGTTGAATCATCTTCTTTAACTGAACGGTTAATGCACTTTTCCACTAGCCGAGAGTAAACAGAAAAGTCAGCTTTACTCGGTGATGCAAGGTATGGGTTTAACGTTTGTATATTCAGTAAAGTAGGTGCCTGATTTCCCATTAATGACTCATAAAATAGTTTGTCACCGTGTCGAGTGATCAACTCGTCAACGCGCTTAAGATCACGATTGCCGATCACTCGAACAGAGCAAGCTCGCTCGCCACAGGCACTCTCTCTTACCACCATATAATCGAGACTCTCAGGTAAGCGTTTTGCTATCTCATCAATAACATTAATGCTGCCATCTTTTGGGGCAGCAATAGGCGCCCACTGTACCAACTCCTGATAAACCGGCTGTACAGTCCAACCCTGCTTTGAGTTAAAGAAATCCATCATAAAGTTGCCACCGGCGGTCGAAGCAACCACGACATCAACATGTTTAGAGCTTGGATAATTCAACGCATTCGTTATTTTAGGCCCCTCACCTTCATCCGAGGAAATTTTCTTCACCATAATTGGGTAATCAAGCTCTGCTTGTAACCCATCAAAAACTTGCTTCTCAGGATTCAATGAATAGAACACAGGTGTTAGCCCGTGATCCCCAGCCATTCCCCACAACGTCTTATCGTAGACACCAGCACTTTTATAAGTCGCTTCTATTTGACGAATCCAATAATCCAAACGATTTAACTCACCGGTTGGCATTAAAATCTCGTCACTAAAAGGCCCTGTAAAATGGGCGAAGTGATCGGGCCATGGGTTATACACCAAGGTGTAATCTGGCATCCCGTTGCCATCAAGCTCCGCAAACTGAGTTATCGACTGTTTAACTTGCGCTTTTTTAGATAACTTAGTGAACAAGTCAAAACTTGAAATAGAATGGTAGGCCTCGATGTCTTCTATCAAGGCCTTTCTTTTCTCTCGTAAAGCAACTTCAACTTCAGAGCGTGCCTGAAGCTCTTTTACACAACGTTTCTCACCGTAATCGCGTAATGACTCCCCTAAACCTAAGTTCACCAGACCATCATAACTTGTATGTGCATTCCAATCGTATTGAGCATTACAATTCAGCGTTTTAAGGTAATCGAGACGATCAAACATCGTCTGTACCTTGTTGTCTGCCATTAGTACATCCAGCTGGAGCGCATCATTCCCAAAGAAGTAATAAGCTCGGTCGATATCCCTGTCCACAAAGTGGAAGTTAGGCACGCCTGTACCACCTTCACCAGAAACCTTAGCGCCCGTTTTGATAATAGGCAGGTTACGCACGCTGATGGTTGGAGTCGACGAGATACCGACGCGGCTAATATTGTCTCGATGATCTTGATAAAGCTTTTTAAAGAAAGGCAGATAATGTGGATCACGGTAGGTTTGTTCAGATAGAACTTCCATGAACCTCACTTGTTGTTGATGCTCAGGTTCGATCACCTTTTCTATCTCGGGTTTATATTTCGCTCGGTCTTTATGGTTCTGATAAGCAACCGAAATAAAAGGCGTGCCTTCATTGACCAAACCCTCAATCAACCCTTGTTGTAAGCCATCTACCGTCACTTGCACAGCAAAACGTTTATTCTGTTGGGATTCCAAAAACTGAATTAGAGAGTCCGGCTGCTCATCAAAGGCTTGCTGCATCCAATCATCAAGCGCTTCAGCTCGCTCATCTTTATAAACAAATTGCCGGTAGGCTTTGAGTAAATTCAAGCGAACAAAATCAATAAGCGTGATAGTAAGAGCTTGTGCTTTGTTATTCGGCTTATCGGCATTTTCCGGCTTACCATCCTCGGCAATTGCGAGCATTGCCGATTTCATGTCACCCTCTTCTATGCCCGACGCTGCCTGAGCAATTAACTCAACAATAATCGGTTGTATCTGATTAATGATTGCTAAATCTTCAGGGCTGTTAGTTAAATAGGTATAGCTCTCTGGCAATCTTTCCATATCTTGCCAAACACCAATCTCAAACAGCGCATCGTAGATCACAACCATGTTCGCAATGAAGTGTTCATCGATTCGAATACCCTCATGATGTCCGGTTGCTTCTGTGGACGTATCAGGCTCTTTGTAATCAGAATCAGGCGCATCACCCACATAATAGAGGCTATGTTCAAAGCCTCTTAATACCTCATCATCGTAGACTGTCGATAGGTATGCTTTGAATACATCTTCACTGCCCAAGCCCGAATAGCGATCGTAGTAACTATAGAGAAAGTACCCCAAAGGAATGGAGTAAGTCGGGTTAGACAGCTGAGCGATCACCCGCGCTTTCGTTTTAGCATCCAAAGGCAGTGCGAGAATGTACGCATCTAGCGTTACGCCCGCGATCGTAAAGATCGCTGCATCGCGAGTTAATGTAGCCGAATAACTCAGGCTTGAAAGCACCTGGTTTTTCAAAACCTCACTTGAACTGAATACACCACCAATGACAGGCGTTGTCGATATATCGGCAACACTAGACGTTGGTACAACCGCTAAAGAAAGCGTGCTAAATAAATAGGCACGGCAACGACTTGGGGAATAGAAACTCATCAAATACCCTTAGTTTAATGTGTTTTTATAAATGTAAGTTATTGTTCCAGTTTAGTTTAACAACCAAAAAATGCGCAATGATGCACATCTCAAGTCCCCAATGAGCTGTCACTTATTAACTGGTAGTAATATCAATTACACACACCATTCATTCACTAGAGATATAACTTGCATATAAAACATTCAAATTTGATGTGACTCTAGAATAAAAGCTCCTGTGCTTTCCGCGCAATCCCTACTTGATACATTCCACAATAATGGCACTCGATTTATAAATAGTCATATTTATCAATGACATTCCGTCAATTGATTTCTAAATAGAAGACTTTTATCAATAACTCAATAAAGGAGAACTAACATGAATGGTCAACGTTCACTGTTAGCAGTGGCAATAGCCCTAGGGATAGCAGGATGTGGTAGCGATAGTTCGAATAGCCCCGCAACGGATAGTGGGGGTTCAACGGCAACAACAGCATCTCTTACTGCCAAAGCCGCAGATGGCTATCTAGTAGGTGCTAATGCATGTTTGGATCTAAACAACAACAAGGAGTGTGATAAGGATGAGCCAAATGCAGTAACCGGCGACAATGGCGAATTCACCATTGATAACTTAACTCAAGAGCAACTAGAGCAGAGCACTCTGTTAATCGAAGTGGTTGCAGGACAAACCATCGACACGGATAACCCTGGTGTTGTGTTAAGCAAAAGCTACCGCTTAACGGCTCCACCACAATCAGAGTTTATTAGCCCGTTAACCACACTCATACAAAATGAAATTGAAAGTGGCGCATCATTAGATGAAGCGAAAGCAACTATTCAAGAGAAGTTAGGGACAACGCTCGACTTAACTCAAGATTATATTGAGGCCAAAAATAACGACAAGCTAGCGGACTCACAAAAAGCAGCTTTTGAGAACCTACACCGCGTTGCTCAAGTTACGGCATCGGTCATGGCTGAGAATACTAACGCACTATCAGAAACCACAGCGTGTGCTGGTATTTCTGTAGAAGCGCTTAGGGCGTTGATCAATGAAGAAGTAACTCGAGTCTTAGATGAAGTCGTCAAAAATATTGAAGCAGCGGGAGAAAACTTCAACCCAAGCGACATTGCTGGCAGCATTAATCGCGACCACATCGCCATTGATGACTCTAACCTTGAAGATAAAATCAAAGAAAACGAAGCAAATAAAGAATCTAAGCAAGCCGACCTTGCGAAGCTGATTAAAACGGATGGCATCAATTGGTTTGGTGGTGAGAATTACACAGGCAAAGACTTGATGGTCGTCTATGGAACACTAAAAGCGAATTCCGATAACTCTGTAACCGAAACCAGTTACATTTATGACTACTTTGCAGAACAGTTTGTTGAAGTTGAAAGCACTCCTGACGCTAATGATATGGTTTTGGGTCTAAGCGGCTGGGAAACTAGCAATGACACTTTAACTAGCATCGAGCCAAATAAAGACGGCAGTATCACTCTTGAGTCTAGCAGCTCAATTTTTAATAAAGTTGCTAGTGCTAAACAGTTGGATATCAGCGGTCTTAATGTTCGCTCAATCATGGATCAAACAGATGGTGAGAACGTTTGGTCTCTAATCATGCCAGCAGGATTAAAATTCTCAGATAACACCACAGCATACAAGTTGTCAGTAGAAGACCTCTACGACAACATTTATTACTTTTATAAGGATGATTGGTGTGCAGAACACGATCCAGATCGTTACCAAGCGCTCAATAACTCGTGTAACGGAATAAGTGCCTTTAAGAATGGCAGCGATACATGGTTAGCAACTTTAGCATCAACCGTAGCTGAAGATGAGTCAGATCGTCATGACACTGCATATAACAACCATGCAGATCTAATTCCAATGGCAGGAATAGAGGGTGCTGAAATATTTGCACAGCTTCTGCCTAACGGTACCGTGGTTTATTATTCGAGAGCCTGGGAGCTAGACTCTACATTCTCCAGATTATCAGAACTGGGGTCGTGGGAAGATCAATCAGTGAATGGCGAGGTATTACGTCAAGTAACAATTCCTGAATCCATCCACTCGCAAACCACATGGTCAAATTATCAAAGACAGGATAACTCCGCTTACTTATCTGTTTTCGATAGATTTGTGCGTATAACCTACAAAGAACATAAAGAGGTTGATAGTGAGGCCTATATCTTTGATGAAGCAACTAAACAGTTCATTTTAGATAACGCATTAACGCCACAGCCTCTGCATCCTCTAAATCTGCAGGCTTGTCTTGACTCGCTACCAGATGCAGGGTTCGCACCTGCAACCAATGACGACACGGTATACGATGTACAGCGCACACCTATGTGGGAAGAAGATCCTGTTACCGAAAATCTAACTTATGAGTTTACCTATCTTGGGGATACATTTTCTTGGCTGAATGACGTTACGTTAGTCACTGGACTTCCAAGTTGGATTTCTGACCTAGAGGGTAGTCTAGAAAAAACACGTATCGATATTAAAGATTCGGAAGGTGTTTTAATAGGGTATGAGTATTCATATAGCTCTGAAGGTCACTATCTAGGTCAAGAAGGCTTTAACTCTGATGACTCGTTAGGTTGGGGGTCAGCGAAAGCAGTATTACCTCTAGCGGTTGCTGATAACCAAAAAATCATCAATCAAACGATAGACTTTGGAACGTCAACTAACGCCCCACTCACCTCTCAGTTCGATTATTGGTGGGACGAAGATAGCAGTGAGATAATCGAAATAGAGTATCCTGGGTTAAGAACCGTTTCTGTAGAAACATCATTGGATGAAATCATTTATGCGAACCCTAGCTATCTATCCTCTTTCGATTACCAGCAAGCCTACGTAGGTAAAGAGGAAATCACAGTGCCTGCAAGTGCTTTGGTAGCATGTAAAGTAACAAGTAAGACACAATTCGTAGATTATGGACCTACTGATACTCAAACTACCTGGCTTACTAACCGAGGCTCCATCAAGTCTATTAAAGAGGAACAATCTTGGGGTATGTCGATTGTAATGGAGGCAAAAAGCTTACCTTCTATTCAGTAATCGATAAGTAATAAGAACAAGCCAATATTTTATTGGCTTGTTCTTTTTTACAAACCACACTTTGCACCCGACACAGAAACTGATTCACAAGATGTGGTGTAAAGACCTCTACAAACGCTTACCGCTGCCATCTTCCCACATCACTTCACACTCTTCTTTAATGGCTGCTTTTAATAGTTCTACCAACGGAAATGCTCGGCTGCCAATGTTTACTGGCGCTTCGACAACTTCATCTTCATTGTCGTCATCCGTATCGCCTTGCTCTACAGCTTGATTTTGCTCCGCAGCTATTGCAGTGCGCAGGTTATTCAATGCTTGGGGAACTTCTGAAGCATCGATCGCTCCTGGGATCTTGCCACTATGTCCGAGCATTTTAATAAACTGAAGGCCTACTTCACCAAACATCGTGACGCTTGCGTGCGCCTTGCAACTGAACGTGATTAACATAATTGGTCCCTTGATAACTCAATAGTAAAAGAACTATGTGGAGTAAATTGTTGGAAAGCAAGCACATAATCGCTCGCTTGCTTTTGGCGAGCTGCACCACCAGTGACATTTATCACCATTTAGAATGCGTTAATCAACCTTTCATATGAAATCTTGATAATAGTCACATTAAATGATCACCGAAGTTTCCGCATAGCCCATTATTTAATCTAGTATTAATACCATTATCAAAATTAGTGGCACAAATCACATGAACAGGCTTGTAGGAAGGCACCTTGAAGAGATGGCGGATCTCCGCTCTACGCGAAAACAAAAAATCGTCTACTCCTTTTCACTGACTGCTGCCGCGCTCTTTATCTTTTACACATGGGCTTACTTTCAGGGGCAACACTATACGCTGTCCATGTTTGAACTGTGCTTCGCCTTTATCGCTATCGCCAACGCGATTTATGTAAGAAAAGTCTACAACCCTGAGTACTCAGAGCTAATTCTCAGCTGTGTACTGCTTGTGCAAGGCGTCATCCTATTTTTATACAGCTATGCCATTCCCGACCGCATACTTTGGCTCTATCCAATTTTGGCCGCCGTTATTTTCATCAACGACTTCAGAATTGGTGTCATCCTAAGCACCTCTTTTTGTCTATTCATAAGTACGCTGATCACTGCATTGCCTAGCAATTTTTCTCTACCTTTTAACAGCACACATCGCTTTATTCTTAGCTTGTTTACTATGAGCTTGGTGTGCCATACCTCGGCTTACTACTACACCAAAGCAGTAAGTTATATACAGCGCTTGTATAAAGAAGGGATCGAAGACTTAGCTTACCGAGACCAACTCACAGGGTTAGCAAATCGATGGAGCTTTGAACGTTGGGCTATTGAAAAAATCACAACCGTTGATAGTGAGCGATCACTTACTGCATTGGTTTTTTTAGATATCGATGATTTTAAAGGCATCAATGACAGTTATGGACACGATGTGGGCGACAGTGTGCTGCAGCACTTTGCGAATCGCTTGAGCAACAATATTCGAACTCGAGATCGAAAAAGTCACGAATACGACTATTCGATTGCGCGTTTTGCAGGCGATGAGTTTGTATTAATGCTCTACGATATCCCGACGCGAAAAGACCTCGACGGAATCCTAGACCGGATCTGTGGTTTATTCGAAAGCGGCTGCCAAACAAATGAAAGAATAAAAGAACTAACGCTCAGTGTTGGTGTGTCTTTGTATCCACAAGACGCGCAAGACTTACATGAGTTAACGAGATGTGCGGATAAAGCCATGTATGTTGCCAAGCATTCAGGCAAGAACCGATACGCTTATTATCACGACAACCCTGTTTCTCCCCTGATAGAAGAGTGTCCGATAGACAGCATCCATGCAGAAGCCGAATCGTCTAAACATGAAGAGGATGTTCAAACTAACGTAGAAGGGAACAATGTAACGTTACTAAAAACTCGCCAGCGTTAGCCAGCCATATACATGGCCCATAAGCTGACAAGACCAATAACAATAATCCAAACCACTTGCCGAACTCGGCTTCGGTTTTCCCATTTAGATCTGGTGACGGTTTTCAGCGCGGATTCCTTTGCCGAATGCACAAAAGGCGCTTCAACTTCACGCTTTTTGATGCGACGTTTCACCGCGTTATTCGCAACCTCAGTAAAACGTTGACCTTGATCTGTCGTAAAGTCATTTTCAAAGCCCATTCGACCGTGCCTTTCGCCATGTTTTTGTTGTACTGCCATAGCGGCCTCCTTGGCGGTCTACCCTATATTGAGTGTAGACTTAATTTCATATTGTTACCTGTTCAAAATTTTCGAATAAGTCACTCAACGTAGCACCATCTTCTTTATAAATTAAATTCCATACACTAACCCTATTCAAGCTTACGAGGGTTTCAATATGTCGAATGTAAGAACCGTAGAACATGTAATCTCAGCCCATGCCACGTCCGATGGCGATGGGGTTAAAATCCAAAGAGTTGCTGGTTTTAATAACAAACGCTTCTCTCCATTTTTGATGATTGATGAACTCAAATCAGATGAGAGCAAAGACTATGTTGGCGGCTTCCCTCCCCACCCTCACCGTGGGATAGAGACACTCACCTATATGCTGCAAGGTCACTTTCAGCATAAAGACCACATGGGCAATGTCGGAGAGCTTCGCAGTGGTGGGGCGCAATGGATGGCTGCAGGCCGTGGCGTTATTCACAGTGAAATGCCGATGATGGAGGAAGGTGCACTTCATGGCTTTCAGATTTGGATCAATCAACCTGCCAAAGACAAAATGAAGCCAGCGCAATACCATGACTTCCAAAGCGAAACTATTACTGAACACCAAAGTGAGCAGGGTGGTTTACTAAGAGTCATTGCCGGAGGATTTGAATTACTTAATCCTGTCACTGATACTTTAAAGATACAAGGACCACTACAACAAACGGGCGTGCCACTGAGTGTTTCAGATTGGCGAGCAAGCATTGGGCAACAAATCTCGCTAAGCACTAACGCTAGTCATAATGCCATGACTTATGTGCACAAGGGCAGCCTTAAAATTGGTGAAAAGATCATAAGCCAAGGTCAACTGGCGTTCCTAACAAGCGCTGAAGTACTGTCTTTAGAAAGCCAAGAGGATTCCGGTGCGCTTATCTTTGTCGGAGAGCCAATCGATGAACCGGTTGTACATTATGGTCCATTTGTCATGAACTCTATGGAAGAGATTGAACAAACCATTCAAGACTATAACAGCGGCGTATTTGAAACTTATTAGTGTTTGGTTCGGACTTTTGAAGGATTGAGAAGATAACAACGAATTTGGTCGTCGATTTGATGACTGTAAACAAGTGACACTATCCACTGCCGGTTATTATCACTTATTTAACCACGCTCTTAGAGCGTGGTTTTTTCTTATTGGAGAGAAGCTAGCTCACTTCTCCCTAAAGGTACTCACATAGGTAAGCCGTTGCTTCTTTTACTTGCAGGTCGAAAGAAGATTCGCCCGCAACGTCAAAAGATTCTCCAGATCGGTATGTAGTCCAGTCGTCATCGCCAACACGCTTTACAATCAGAGCGCCTTTAACCACTGTCATCTTTTCAGGAGCAGCCGTACCGAAGGTATATTCGCCAGCCGCCATCACACCAACACTCACATCAGCGCCAGATTGATTAAACGCTAACGATTTAACGCCACCTTCAAAGTATGTGTTTTCTTTAATCATTGTACTTCCTTGTTGTCTTTAAATTGCAGTTATTTGGCTCAACGAATAAGCCTACCTGTAGACTTAGGTGATAATTGTTTTAACCAATTCGCGACTTTCCTACAAGAAATAAATACGCATAACTTAAGATTTACTGACAGCAACTTCCATTGATGACATAAATATTGGTGGTAATACTCAAAGAAACATCAAAGCAAGCCTATTTATCGTAACATTGGATCTTGCTTCTAACTCTTTTACCAATCTTTGCAAACAAAGATTTTAATTTATAGACTCAAAGACGGTACAAGCAAAAAAAGAAACGAAGAGATAATGGCAAAAAAGCCCACTAAAAGCAGAGATATATTTGCCAACTCACTACTCTACGGCTTTCTATTAGCTGGTTTTATGATTGCCGTCACCGCTGGTTATTTTGCTTATCAAGCCCACCAAAAGTCTGTCAGCCCAAGTAACGTACATGGTAATTGGATTGAGATTGGTGCTCCACCATACGATACCGACATCCTAACCCTTTCTGAAAAAGGGGTAATGATCAATCATCGCCTTATCACCACTTCGTTTGAGTTTGACGGTAAAATCGTCACGATAAATACAGGCTCTGGACCAAGGGTTTACACCATTAGTGGTACCTACGATTCACCTCGCCTAAAGCGACTGGAGCCAAGCACACCTGCCCAGCAATTTATTAAAGAAGGCTTTGAGCATACCGCTACCGGTGATAATCACAGTGTCATGCAACAAAGAAGAGCGTCATTAGCTGAGCAATTCAAAAAATAGCCTTCAGTAGCCCCAATTACTCCGTCAACACTCTTTAAGCTTCCCATCTACTCGCCACTAATTCGAGATCTTGCTTCAACGTCACGATATTTTCATGCAGCTAGTCGCATTTTTACATAACTTCATGTCGTACAATTTCACATATGAGATTTTCATGCTAGGTGACATTTCATTTTATAAAACATGGACTCGACCTCTCACTCACTAAGCAACAAATTTGTAACAAGATACAATTTTTTAGTTGTCCATCGAAAACAGATTTATTTTCAGTTATGAAATTAAAACTCTCTCGAATACTGACTGGGAAGCTCCTTCAAAAGTGATCGGAGCAACTTATGAGGCCATTTGGTTCTCGTAACCTTCAAGGAATGAGAGAAATAGTATGATTCGTTTTAATACCTGTGCTGCGAGCATTGCTCTAGCGCTATCTGGTACAGCATTAGCTGCTCCAACAGCACCTAGCATCGACATGTACGGTTCCAACAACCTACAGTTTTCTAAAATTGAACTCGCGATGGAAACCACTTCTGGCTACAACCAGATGGTTAAGTATCAAGACAAAGCAAAGGTCGACGTTAAGTTTAACCAGTGGAGCGGAACGTCAGGAAACACGTACAACATCTACTTTGATGGCGTTAAAGTTGCGACCGGTCCAATCACTGGCAGCCAAACTACAGCTTCATTCGAATACGGTCAGGGTGGCTTGTTTGATATGGAGATCGAAGCGTGTGACGAAACGGGTTGTAGCAAGAGTGCACCCGCTAAGATCACTATCGCCGATACGGATGGTGCACACTTAGCACCACTAGCAATGAACATTGATCCAAACAACAAGTCATACAATACAGACCCAAACACAGTAGTGGGTACTTACTTTGTTGAATGGGGTATCTATGGCCGTGATTACACCGTCGACAACCTACCCGCTGATAACTTGACCCATATCCTTTATGGCTTCATCCCAATTTGTGGTCCTAACGAATCAGTGAAATCGGTTGGCGGTAACAGCTACAACGCACTCATGACGGCATGTCAGGGCGTCAACGATTACGAAGTGGTAATTCATGACCCATGGGCAGCTTTCCAGAAAAGTTTCCCTCAAGCAGGTCACGAATACAGCTCACCAATCAAGGGCAACTATGCAATGATGATGGCGCTCAAGCAGCGTAATCCTGATCTGAAAATCATCCCTTCAATTGGCGGTTGGACCCTGTCAGACCCATTCTTCGATTTCACCACCAAAGCCAACCGTGACACCTTCGTAGCATCGGTCAAGAAGTTCCTAAATACATGGAAATTCTATGACGGCGTAGATATCGATTGGGAATTCCCAGGCGGCGGCGGTGCTGCGCCAGAACTTGGTGACCCAGTAAATGATGGCCCTGCTTATATCGCACTGATGGCAGAACTGCGCGCAATGCTTGATGAGTTAGAAGCAGAAAATGGTCGTACTTACGAACTCACATCAGCGATCGGTGTTGGTCACGACAAAATTGAGGATGTGGATTACGGTGATGCGATCCAGTACATGGACTACATCTTTGCGATGACTTACGACTTCTATGGCGGTTGGAACAACGTGTTAGGTCACCAGACAGCATTAAATTGCGGTAACTTCATGCGTCCTGGTCAGTGTGATGGCTCTGGCATTGATGAAAATGGCAAACCATACACAGGCCCTGCTTACACCACTGACAACGGTATCCAATTATTGCTTCAGCAAGGTGTTCCAGCTAACAAGCTTGTCGTAGGTACAGCAATGTACGGTCGTGGTTGGGAAGGCGTACTACCATCAACACTCTCTGACCCAAGCGACCCTATGACAGGTGTCGGTAATGGCAAACTGAAAGGCAGCACTGCACAAGGTGTATGGGAAGATGGCGTTATCGACTACAAAGGCATTAAAGCGAACATGCTTGGCGCCAACAACCAAGGCATTAATGGCTTCGAATATGGCTACGACGAAATGGCAGAAGCGCCATACGTTTGGAACCGTACTTCAGGTCAGTTGATCACGTTTGATGACGACCGCTCGGTTAAAGCAAAAGGTGCGTACGTGCGTAGCCTTGGTCTTGCGGGTCTGTTCTCTTGGGAAATTGATGCGGATAACGGCGATATCCTGAATGCAATGCACGAGGGTTTAGCAGGTGGCACTACAGAACCTGTGAACAAGAAACCAACCGCATCAGCAGGTGCAGACCAATCTGTTGAAGGCCCTGCTTCTGTTTCTCTAGATGGCAGCGCTTCAAAAGACAGTGATGGCACAATTGCTAGTTACGCTTGGTCTCAAGTGGGCGGTATAGCAGTAACACTGGCTAACGCGAATGCCGTGGTTGCAAGCTTCGATGTTGTTGAAGTCGTTCAGCAAGAAACACTGACCTTCAGCCTAACGGTAACGGACAACGAAGGCGCAACGTCAACGGACACGGTTGTTGTAACGGTCAATCCAAAAGATACAGGTCCAGTTAACACAGCACCAGTTGCAGTGGTTACGGCTCCGGCTGAAGTCAATGCGGGTGATGTTGTGGTCGTGGATGCATCTGCGTCTAGCGATGTCGATCAAGACACACTAACCTTCACATGGGACGTACCTGCAGGTATCGATGCAACAGTACAAGGCGCTTCAGTAAGCTTTGTTGCAGCAGAATACACGCAAGACACTATTCTGAACTTCTCTGTGACCGTGAGTGACGGTACAGATTCATCAGTCGCAGCTGCATCAGTGAAAGTACTTAAGAAAACCACAGACGGCGGTACATGTACTAACGCTTGGGATTCAAGTGCAGTCTACACTGGCGGCGACCAAGTGACTCAAGCTGGTAAGGTTTGGGAAGCGAAATGGTGGACCAAAGGTGATGACCCAGTTAACTCAGGTGAATGGGGTGTATGGAAAGAAGTTGGCCCAGCAAACTGTGCTAACTAAAAATAGGTTTTAGCTAAATACTCACTAAACACCTAAAAGCAAAGGCCAACTAGAAATGTCTGGTTGGCCTTTTTGTTGTTTTTTCTGAACCTAGCTAATCAAGGTATCAAAACTCTCAAATACCTGAGGGCACTTCATCACTCGACCATGGCCCTGCCCTTGAGTAGCAATCAAGGTAACGCGATCCATTTCATTCGCTGCACGCTGTGACACATCAAACTTGGTAAACTTGTCTTGCTCATCATGCACAATGATTGTCTGAGACTGACGCAGCGCGAGCTTGCCATAGGGATCGACAGACTGGATTGGGTAATTAAACTGTTCTTCTACTTCTCCCACTACCGCCTCAAACAACTTCATTGAGTACCCTGAACGAGCAACGCTGCCGAACAGGTTATCGAGGTAATCCAATACAGGTGCAATCAGCAACAATGGTTTGTTTTCCAATTTAACGTGCTTACATTCCAACGCAGAAGCGGTACCCATGCTGTGACCAACTAAGCCTGCCACTTCACCCACCGAGTCAAGAATCGCCTCAAGGCCGTTCACAAACGCCGGAATATGACCATGCACGCCATCGCTGCCGCCATGCGCCGGGTGATCGTAAGCCAGAGCGGTAAAACCTTTAGCTGCGATGTGTTCCATCAAAGGAAAGAGCTGACTCGCAGTCCCTGACCAACCATGAGTTAATACCCAAACTGGCCCAGTACCTAGAGAGTAAGTTTTAAGAACGCCATCGCGGCCTTTAATTTCGCTCTTGATCAACCCTTGTGGATCAGCATTTTTCTGCTCGGTACGCATTGGCGTGAGCAATAACTTACGCGCTGTTTTCTTTGCATGGCTCGGCGCTAAGATGTAGTGCAGGTTGGTTGTTGCACCAATCAGGCTGCGCTTGACGCTGAATTTGTTCGATGTATTAAAGTAGATTTTGTCACTCATGACTATTCCTTGTATCGCCATCTTCATTGGCGGATCGAGCTCGGCCAGAAAAACGAACGACCGTGCTATTTGTTAGTATAAAAAATGGGGCAAAGCTGTGTACACGTGCTTGCCGCCACTTCTCTTAAAATTGTTAGACGCGAGTTAAGCCGCTTTCCAGCTAGCGATTAAGCGCTCTACACCGCTCCAAAAATGCGTGTGGCTCGCTTGTTGGCCTCGTAACGAGTAAAACAAGTTCGCGCTCAGATAGAGACCATATAGCTCAAAAGTTGCCTGTTTTGGATCTAAGTCGGGTCTAAACTGCTGACTCTCAACCGCTTTTGCTACCTGAATCGTCAAGTAGTCAATCCAAACCGAAATGGTTTTCTGCAGCGCTTTCTGAATCACAGACGTTTCACTACCAGCATCTTTCCACGCATCAATAAACATGCAGCTACCTTGAAACGAATGGTTCCAACCCAGCCAGTTATCGAGCAACTGTTTTAACTTCGCTTCAATGTCAGCATCACCAAGCTCTCTTGCTGGAATGATGACTCGCTCGGTGAATATAGCGTTGGAATATTCGAGTACAGAGAGCTGCAGGTTCTCCTTAGAGTTGAAGTGCGCAAACAGGCCACTCTTAGACATGCCACACTGTTTGGCTAATTCGCCAATCGTCAAACTCTCAAGCCCGTTTTCACTCGCAAGTGCGAATGCATGACTCAAAATATACTCTTTGGTTATCTTTCCTTTACTCATTATTCACCAAGGATAAATCTGATACGTTATTTTTAGCACGTTCGTTCTTTTTTTCAAAGATTTTTACTTATCTATTGGGATTCAATTTCTCTTCTCAAAGAATTGTGGAAAAATGCGACAGTATTCAAAGGATATTGAAGTTGGCTAAGTTTAAGGAAAAATAATGAACACACTTTGGGAACAGTTTGCGTTTTCGGCGTCAGTAACAGGCCCTATTTGTTTGATGTTGTTTCTTGGTGTGATGCTCAAGCGAATTGGCTTAATCAATGACAACTTCATTGATGTCGCCTCTAAAATTGTTTTTCAAATCACCTTACCTGCAATGCTGTTCTTGAGTATTGTTCAGTCCGAACATGACTTCTCTGCAAGCAGTACCTTAGTACTATTTGCTTTAGCCGCTAATTTCGCCTTTTTCTTAATTGCTACTCTATCCACCAAGTTATTGTTTAAAGAGTCGAAGGACCAAGGCGTTATCATCCAAGGTGGGTTTCGGGCGAATACTGGCATCATAGGTTTAGCGTATGTCGCCAATATCTACGGCAACCAAGGCGTGGCACTGGCTGCTATCTATGTTGCATCTATTACAGTGCTCTACAACATTCAAGCGGTGATTACCCTAACTCCTAAAGGCACAGACACCGGCGATAAAGCCATTCAAGCAATCGCCAAATCAATAACCAAGAACCCTCTGATTATCGCCATTTTCCTCGGTGTTTTCTGTTACGCATTGTCTATTCCAATCCCTAAGATGGTCACTGACGCTGGGCAATACTTGGCAAAAATGACATTGCCTTTGGCTTTACTTTGTACAGGTGGTTCATTGGATATCAGCTCTCTCAAACAAGAGAAACTCGCGACTTGGTTTTCCTCAAGTTACCGACTCATTGTTTCACCCTTGCTTATTACTTTAGCAGCACTGGTCTTGGGCTTTGAAGGGCTCGATCTTGGTCTTATTTTCCTGATGAGTGCAGCGCCAACCGCAGCCGCGAGTTACGTCATGGCACGTGCAATGGGTGGGAATGCAACGCTCGCTGCCAATATTATCGCACTCACAACAATGGGCTCGCTTATCACTTGTACGCTTGGCATCTTTGCACTTACTGCAATGGGTTTACTATAGCTGCGACAGGCTTCAAAGAATCTAGACGTGCCTTCATATAAAGGTCGCAACCCTTGATTTAGCGCTAACTGGCTCAACAGAAAGGCTGCTAGATTCTACGAAAATTTTCTTAGAGATCTGATATGTCTTCCGTTCAAAATACGCCTTCACAACGCATCGCCAGTATCGAGTTGGGTCGAGTGATTGCTATCTTGGCGATCATTGGCTTACATGGCCAAATGGCCCTTACTTATTGGCAAATCAATGACGTGCCATGGATTGGTTACATTCTTAATCAAGCCGCGCGCTTTGCAGTACCTCTGTTCTTTCTAATTTCAGGTTATCTGATTCAACCTAAGCTCGTCTCATCTCCTTGGGAGACCGTCATCAATTACTCGAAACCACTGCTTAAAGTTTGGTTGGCATGGAGCATCATTTGCTTAGTGATGCCATTCAACCTCGCTAGGGTTGAAGAGCTCGGTTATCTGGGCGAACGCCAAGGCTACTGGGGCTTTCTGATGAGCACACCGCTCAACTCTTTCTTAGAGGGTGGTTTAGTGCATTTATGGTTTATCCCAGCTTTAGTCTTCGCAGTTTTGATCATCGCTTTGATGGTTGAGATGAAGCTCGATAAGCTTTTATTGCCTCTCGCAGCTGGACTCTACATCTACGGTGTTTTAGCGGGAAGTTATACAAGCCTGACTGGACTGGAAGCACCTTTCTTTACCCGTAACGGCCCGTTCTTCAGCACATTGATGGTCACCTTGGGTTTTCTTATTCGTCAGTATCAATGGAAAGTGTCGTCGGCTAAGGCGCTAGGATTAATATTGTTAGGCATGGGCATTCATTTTGCTGAAGCAGCATGGCTGTCTAAATTCGACATCGCATTCAACATCCATGATTTCTTGTTTGGTACTGCGCTATGGGGAATGGGCACGTTTATGTGGCTTCTAGCCAATCCAAACGTGGGCAATTATGGATGGGTTCGTGCTATCTCAAATCGCATGTTGGGTATCTACGTTAGTCACCTATTAATCATCATCTTGCTGTTCAATGTCTGCGGTGTATTGGGCATTACGGAGCTAGCAAAAGACCTAACCGTATTCTTTGGCACCGTATTACTCAGCTTTGG
This sequence comes from Vibrio sp. IB15, assembly GCF_016406055.1. Lineage (NCBI taxonomy): Bacteria > Pseudomonadati > Pseudomonadota > Gammaproteobacteria > Vibrionales > Vibrionaceae > Vibrio > Vibrio sp. IB15. Next base: position 11,697 of record NZ_JAEFCE010000009.1, on the reverse strand, counting down.
GTTAGTCGTTGCGATTGAGAAAAGCCCACTGCGACACGTACTGCTTCGTTAGCACCAAAAAAATCGCGCTAATAACCTTCTCGGTTTAACTAGCCACAAAAAAGAAAGGCAAGATAACTTAGTATCTTGCCTTTTTTGTTCTGATAGAAAGTGAACTTGCGTCACCGTGAGGTGTTATCGGAACGCCATCGCGCCTTTACCTACACCTTCATAAGCCACAATTTGTAGTGATTGGTTTTCTACCAAACTTGGAGCAACTTGATCTGCAATATAGCCTGCCAGTAATTCCACCGTGGTATCCGTTGGCAAGATCTCTGTTTCACTCTTAGCAATCGCTAACTCAAACTCACCTTGTGGGGCCATGTAACTAAAACCATAGTGGCTTTCGTCATTCACACTCTTGGCATGCTCGCTTAGGTTTAATGATGAAACAGAAACTTGGTCTTCTTTAGAACCTAGATAGATGTCTTCCCAACGCTTAGCAAACTCTAGCTCACGTTGTTCATCACGCTGACCGTCAACCACAATTTCAACCGGAGAACGGTGGCCATGCGCGATACGCTGACAGTTACCATCATGCTTTTTCAAACCATGGGTATAGTGGTAGAACGCACCATTAATGTTCTCGTGGCGAAGGGTGATCTCTAACCCTGTGACGTTGCTTGGAAGGTTATCGCGAAGAATGTCATAAACGTGTGCGGTCACGCTCTCGATTGTGATCGCCTCTGCATCAACCAGACAGTAAGCTTCATCAGGGCAGTGCAAGTGAAGACTCTTATCACCACGCAATACATCGACTTTTGCGTAGCCCGGTTTACTTGCTTGATGCACGATCGCTGCATTTTTCATTGGTAGCAGTAAACGGTGATCGACATGCTGATCAACAAGGTTTTTGATCTGTTTTTTGACTCTGCTAAAGTCTAAAACCATGCTCATTTCATTCAGTTCACCAGACATGGTGACATCTAAAATCCAACTATCTCCTACGACCCCTCTGTGTTCACAGATGTATGAAGAATCGATAACGGTAAGGTCTCTTACAAATAGGTTCAAGTGGAACTCCTTAGTGCTTTAATGAGATACGGGAGGCTGAATAATGTTCAGCAGGCACTTCGTCTCATTGATGTCTGATAAAATAGGACGGGCAGGATGTTACAACAAGCTTATAAAGTCCACCTTTTTACACCGTCATTCGAGAAATGAACAAACTACGCTCAATTTCCGCTAAAACATAGGCCAGTCTCATGCTAATAGCCATATTGCAGGTAGGGTTGCAAGCGCTTCACGTTACATTTTGCTTTAGCCATAAACGCGGCGACATTCCCGCGACATGCTGGAAAGCTCGCGAAAATCCAGAATAACTGTTGTACCCCACTTCATCCGCGACCCAGTTGATGGGCTTGTTTTGCAACAGCAACGATTGAGCCACAGACACACGCCACTTTTGGACATAATCACCCGGAGTTTCGCCCACCTCGCGCTTAAATGCTTCGATGAACTGAGTTCGAGACATCGCCGCCAATGAAGCCATTTTCTCTATCGAAAAGTGTCGAGCTGGCATTAGGTGAATGGCGGTCACTACCGGAGCAAGTCGTGGGTGAGCAAGCGCAGAAAATACGCCTTGATCGATTTGCTGTTGTTCAATGAGATGGCGGAAAATCAAAGCCATTAGCGCGTCACTCAACTTATCCATTAAGTATTGCTGGTCTGATAACTCTTGGTTCGATTCTCGAAACAGCACCTCAATCACCGGCATAAGGTTAGGTGCGTCTTCAAACGGAATCACGATCACGTCAGGAAGAGCAGACAATAGAGGATTCATTTGCCCTGAACGGTATTCCACACTCGCACACACAACTTCTGCACCGTCTCCAACCCCTTCAATCGCGTGTGGTGTGCTATTGGGTAAGTAGATGATACAAGGCTGAGAGAGCTTCCTGTGTTCCATACTAGAGCTCGATAGAGTCAACTCACCGGCACTCAATACATGAAGGTGCCCTTCTTTACCCTGTTGCGCGTTGAATGACGATACCCCACACAAGTTCCCAGAATAGAAAACACCGGTGCGTATCGAGAAGTGTTCCATCAACTGTGACAGCAGATCCATGCATCCTCCGAACGATTCGCTTACTTTTTAGTTCTTTTGTCCCTCTATAGACCGGACCAGTCGGCTAATTTATTTCATACAAGTTAACTAACACTGACAAGGAACTTGATATGTCACATTTAAAATCGACCAGTCAAAAAATCACTCTTACAGCCGCGTTACTAGGCGCGAGCTTTTCAATAATGGCTGCTGACCTTGATATGAGCGTTGATAGTAACGACCTCGCGATTAAAGGCTACGACCCGGTTGCTTATTTCGACAGTAAAGGGCCAGTGAAAGGCACGTCAGAATTCACCGCAACGTACAAAAATGCCATTTATCAGTTTGTGAGCAGTGAAAACCGAGACCAATTCCGCGCCGATCCACAAGCCTATGCGCCTCAATATGGTGGGTACTGCGCCTTTGGTGTGGCAATGGGTAAGAAGTTTGAAACCGATCCACAAGCTTGGAAAATAGAAGATGGAAAGTTATATCTGAACTTAGACAAGTCAGTACAAAAGCGTTGGTTGGAGAACACACAAGAGTTCATTCAAGATGCCGACAACAATTGGACCACTATAAAAACGGTTGAGGCCTATAAGCTCTAGATAAATTGCCACTATCCTCCCTTCTATAAACGGAAGACCCTCTGCCTTCCGTTTTTCCCAATATCAAATAACCATATTCAATACGCAGCATCTTACGACGCGAACCCAACCTATTTTTATTCTATACTCATGGCAGATAAGCTTTTCATTTCATGGAAGAATAATGATATTACCTAGGATTATGGTAGTTGGACTCTGTCTATTTTCAGCGCTTTCTTACGCGACTCCGTGGCAGTTCGTCAAAAGCGAAAACGGCATCACCATTCATAAACGTAACCATGGAAATGGTCTTGTTGAAGTTCGAGCGCAAATGCAGGTCGAAACCAGTTATTCAGGCTTTCTCTTATTGTTGGAAGACAGCGATAACGTACAGAATTGGATCGACAATGTGTCGCACAGTGAAGTGTTAATGCAAATATCTAACAATGAGAATATCGTCTACACCCAGTTCAAAGCCCCTTGGCCTGCTCGAGACCGAGATATGGTGACGTATTCGAAATATGAAGTAGAAGACGGTCAATTCACCCTAACCATTAAAGATGCATCTAATTACTTGGCTAAAGAGTCGGGGTATATTCGAATCAACGAGGTCGATGCGCTATGGGTTTTGCAGCCTCTAACCAATGGCCTGACCCACATCACCTATACGGCATATGCGAATGCGGGTGGTATTTTGCCTGACTGGTTAATGAATCGCTTATCAGCTAACAATGCATTCAGTACCTTCAAAAAGCTTAAAGACCAGCTTCCAAAGTACCAAGGGCAACAGCACCCTAACCTGGGCCAATAACTCGACATCAGGTCTGGCTTAAGGCATGCGACGGTTAATTTCGTCTCGCCAGGTCACGCGCAAGGATCAATGCTAAGCCAAAGATCTGAAGAAAGAGCGCAATATTTTTATAGAGGGTCATCTGCTCTTCAAGAGCTTGGAGGCGTTCAGATAAGGTTAGATTATCAAGGTAGAAGTCATCGATACGTGTACGTTGTGATTGCTGAGCTTGGTTTATCAACATCATGATCTGAGAAAGGTTTTCGACGGTAATCTCTGGGACTTTGCCACTGACCCACGCACCAAGCTGACCACGCATTGCTTCTTCTAATTCCGGTGTCACCGCCGAATTTGAAGAGGTACTGATATCCATGTGCAACAACATAGATTCACGCTTACGTTCTAAGGTTTCAATCGTATTCCAAGCCAACTGAATCGAGTATACATTGCCCTGTTGACGCTCTCGATACTGAGCTTGTTCAACCACCATTTTGTCGAGCACTAGGCTCGACACAACAATAGCCAGAATATTCAGCACTAACCCTGTTAATACAATCATCCATGGTGGAGGGAGGCGTAACGCCATGCGTGTCCTTATATAAGCTTATCAAAAGGAAGATAAATCAAGTTTAGAACAACTAAAGACACCATGCTGGCAAAGGTCAAATACATGCCTTGCTTTCTTCCCTTCAGACTACGAGCAAGGATGCTTTTCCCATGAATAATACGACCAGCAACAAAAGCAACACCAATAACGTGGATCAGCCATACATTGGCGCCGTTGAACTCGAGCAACGCCATCAGTATCACGGTAATCGGAATATAGTCCATAGCATTACTTTGAGCGGAACGAGCCACTTGTAACGATTCAACACCACCATCTGCGTGTGCCACTTGATTCTTTCTTCTTTGCTTAATCACTTCAATAGAAAGCCATAACATGACCAAAGTGAGCAACGAAGCATATAACGCTGTAACCATTATCATTTCCTACTGGTTAGTTTATTCGGCGGACTACCTCAACGTATCTGTATTCAGCAAACAAAGAGCATTCACGCCCGCACATGTGTAAGAGATCTCTCACAACAAACGTAAGAGATTACAACCAAGCTTCGCAGAAAAATCCTAGATTACAAACCCAAGCCCTTGTTTTGTATGAGTCCGCACAGTTTTTCTTAGCTTTGCCTTCAGATTATTTGCTTGAGGTAGATTGTGGGAGAAGCCTCCAGAGTGTTTAATATACGTGTCGACAGGGAGTTGGCAGGAACAGGAAAAAGCCTAATGGATTAGGTATCTTCAGGATGAAGATTTGATGACTTAGGATGAGTTATCAGCAAGGAAGTTATTGCTCTAGGATAGAGTCACTTGTCAGGATGATGAGTTTGCAAGGACACCGCTAGGAAGGCGATGGATTGGATAGGTTAAAGGATTTAGCCACGTCAAGGAACGATGCAAGGAGCACCAGTTACCTATTGAAAGATAAGTAACGCGCAGTAGCAGGATGGCTACAAAAAGAATATACCCCGTTTGGTGAAAGCCAAACGGGGTTTCCTTTTTCTAACGCCCAAGAAACTTCAAAAGCTAGGCTACAGAATAATGTTCATTAGGAACATCGCACCAAACGCATTCAACACTGAAATAGCGATCATCACTGGAATGTAACGGCCTTCAGTACCAATTGGTCCCATGATACGGCCCATGTACTGAACCTGTGAGCCCATCAAGTAAATAGCTGGCGCTAAGATCGCAATATGATTGCCATTCAAGATACCTTGGTCAAACAGCGTGATGACCACACCCACTGCACCGCCCATCGACATCCACGCACCGATCAATACTGCAGCGGCTTCACCCGGCAAACCAAACACCGCCATGATTGGAGCAAACACACTGCCCATCAGATCCAACGCACCCGTAATCTGCAATGCTTTGATGATTACAAACGCCATCAGAACGTTTGGCACTGTCGAGGTGGTCGCAATAACCTAGCCTTTCTTAGCACCTTCAACGAAAATATCAGTCACCATTGGTTTCTTTGCTTTCACTTCGCTCATTATGCTACTTCCTCTTCCAGTTTTTGTTCTTTGTCTGATTTTGGTTTGTCTTCTTTGCCTTCAGTAATATTGAGGTAGATACGGAACAGGTTGGCACCGACAAACTTAAAGATGAACATCACCGCCACAGCAAGACCAATAGATGATGTTACCGCGAGAGAACCGTCCATTGCGGTTAGAGTAAATAGCACAGCGCCAGACGAGAAGAAGTTAACGATCGCCGCACCTGCTGTGAATTGGAACATGGTAAAGACATCAGTTTCGCGCTTGGTTAGATGCCCTTCATCTTTAAGCTGACGTGTCATCGCGGCACCTGCATCGGTACTTTGTAAAGAAGCGATCAGTGCCAAGCCTGAGTTACCAGGAATACCCATAAGAGGACGAAGTAGTGGAGTAAGCAGTTTACGAGCCGCATCTAGCGCACCGTAGTGCTCAAGTACGTTGATCATACCCAAAGCAAACATCACGGTCGGAATAAGTGTCAAAGCAAAAATGAAACCGTCACGAGCACCACTACCGCCTTTACCACGCAAAGAGGTGGTTGCCGCTTGGATACCATCGGCGGATTCACTCACATCGTAAGCCACTTTACCGAATGAACCGTTAAGCGTCGTAAAATCGAATACGCCATACCATTCATTGGACTGCATTAAGCCGGAAAAAAACACAACCGCGAAGGCGAGTGCGATGTAACTACCGATCGTGACTTTACGATCGGTTTTCGCTGGATTAGTCATAAGGACCTCTATACATCTGGTTTATGTGGAACAGAACACGCATAGATAGTGCAAACTAATGAGCAACAGGTTACTGACCAAAATCAAATAGCGTATGACTTTGAATGTAAGTTCATCAGCAACATACAAAACTAAATAGAATTTGCTGCAACAACGCAACCGAAAATACACAGATACGATACAAAAATCAGCGCTAAACCGATAACCACCTGCCCAATCCAATTTCTGATATTTACGTAAGAGATCTCCTACATTACTTTTCCTGATAGATTTAAAGTAAAACAAAATCAAGCACTTAACATGCAACCTTCCTTGGAAAAGTTAACTGCTTCATTGTGGTTGATTAGGTTTCAATCCGCCCTCAATCGATGAGCCACTTTATAAAGGATTTGAGCTTAATTCGAAATTCCAGACTTAAGAGGTGCTATAGACTTCGCGCAGCCAATATAGAAGGAAAATGGTGATAAAGATGGAAATGAGAACACTCAAATATCAGGTAATGGGCAAAGGCACGTGGATCACAGCCACGGTATCTCGCGCAGTTGCGGACCAACTTGCGATGGAGTATCAATCCTATGGCTGGCCTGTTGAGATATGTGCTGCAGAACAAACAATGACGTTTGATCGCAATGCTGCATAATATTGGCGACACAGAATAAGCTCTATCGGCCCTAAATCCGGTAGGGCTTTTTCTTTATCCGCTTCCACATGTAAGACCATATTTCGTTTGCATCACAGTCTCTTGCATCCCCTGTAATCGGTTGAATTATTAAGATATCTATCACACTCCATGTGGTTATTTAGGTCTACGCTTTTACGCGTGTTAATAACTTATTAACTTTGGAGCGTAATCCATGCTAGGTATCCAGCTTTCTGTTGTCCTCTCTTTGCTGTTTTTTTCTACGGTAGCAAGTGCCGCCACTTCTCAGTTGGGAGAACCACTCAAGCTCACTAGCTCATTTGCTGGCTACTTATCACTGACCATTTTCGTTGTCGCCTACATCGTGGTGATGATGGAAGAGTATCTAAAACTCCGAAAATCTAAACCCGTTCTGCTAGCTGCTGGTCTGATTTGGATCATCATCGGTTTCACATACCAAGAACACAATCTGACTGAGGTCGCGAAACAAGCACTCGAACACAACTTATTGGAATATGCCGAGCTGCTACTCTTCCTACTCGTCGCCATGACCTACATCAGCGCTATGGAAGAACGAAGACTGTTTGATGCGCTGCAAGCCTGGATGGTCGGTAAAGGCTTTAATTTTCGTTCGCTGTTTTGGTTGACCGGCATTCTAGCGTTTTTTATTTCTCCGATTGCCGACAACCTCACCACCGCTCTGCTGATGTGCGCCGTGGTGCTTAAAGTAGCGGGTTCGAATCCTAAGTTCGTTAACCTTGCTTGTGTAAATATCGTTATTGCCGCCAACGCTGGCGGCGCATTCAGTCCATTTGGTGACATCACAACCCTAATGGTGTGGCAGGCTGGCTATGTTAGCTTCAGCGAATTCCTCCCGTTATTTATCCCTTCCGTAATGAACTATGTAGTCCCTGCGGTAATCATGTCTTACTTTGTACCCACCACCCAGCCCGACACGGTACATCAACACGTTGAACTCAAGCGTGGCGCAAGACGAATCGTGTTCTTATTTATCATGACTATCGCGACCGCAGTTGCTTTCCACGCTGTACTGCACTTCCCTCCAGTGATGGGGATGATGATGGGGCTCGCTTACCTACAGTTCTTCGGATACTTCTTACGTAAAACTCTGCCCAATTCGCTGGCGAAGAAAAAAGCAGTGGCCATTGCCAATAATGACGAAGGTGCGTTAAAACGACTCGGGTCTGTGGTGCCGTTTGATGTATTTCGAAGAGTGTCTCACGCAGAGTGGGATACATTATTGTTCTTCTACGGTGTGGTAATGTGTGTGGGCGGTTTGAGCTTGCTCGGATATTTAGAGCTGGCTTCGATTTTGATGTACAGCCAGTGGGACCCAATTTTTGCCAACATTATGGTGGGCATCTTATCTGCGATTGTCGATAACATTCCAGTGATGTTTGCTGTGCTATCGATGGAGCCACAAATGTCGATGGGGAACTGGTTACTGATTACCTTAACCGCTGGAGTTGGGGGGAGCTTGTTATCGATTGGTAGTGCTGCTGGTGTGGCCTTAATGGGCGCGGCGCATGGTAAATACACCTTCTTTGGACACCTAAAGTGGATGCCAGTCATCATGGTTGGCTACGCCGTCAGCATCGCGGCTCACTTATGGCTTAATGGTGGGTTATTCTAGTTAGATGAGCCTTATTGCTGCGGGGTTTCGACTCGTGTCCAGACGTTGCTCAATTGCATCGCCGGGCATTGGTTGCAAGTGAACACCTCTCCTTGACGTTGAATTCTCATCACCAAATTAGAATCCGTTCGGCTGCTTCCTGAATTCAGCTCAATGGTTATCAAATCGTCTTCAACGCTGTAGCTACGCGTCACTGTGTTATCCGTTACCTGATAAGTAACTTGCCCCGACTCAAAAAGCAAATAGCTGTCGTTATCAGTACTTTCATACATACCTTTAAATAGAACTAACTGTGGAACTTCAAAAGGGTGACTGGTATCGCTTAAACAACCTGTCAGTAACAGCGTACTACTGCAACTGAGTAAGAAAGGGATTTGACTATTCATTTGGGCATCCTTGCCTAGAGAACATGATTAAAGAATATGCAACCAAATATGTATTTTCCAGAAAGTGACGATTTTATTGCAAAGTCACACTTTTAAGGTCCCTAGGCTAAGTTCAACATTGCGAGGCATCACTTAACCCAATAACCAATAACCAAGCGATCTATTCTTGGCCAATTCCCTCAATCGCCAACAAGCGCTGTTTACGCTCTACTCCACCCGCGTAACCCGTCAACTTGCCATTTTTACCAATAACTCGATGACACGGAATAATCACTGATACCGGGTTCTTGCCATTGGCTAACCCCACAGCTCGCACCGCTTTGGGATTACCGATCGCGTCGGCTAACTGAGCATAGCTCCACGTTTCTCCGTAAGGAATAGTAGTCAGTGCGTGCCAAACCGATTGCTGAAACGGAGTGCCTTTGGCAGCGATCGGTACATCAAACTGAACAGCTTCTCCTGCAAAATAACGATCGAGCTGGTCTTTAACCGATTGGAAAATCGGAAAGCTATCTTCTTGTGTACCTAAGTCTTCCGGTTTCGTTGTGTGTGTTTCAAACCAAACTCCGAGTAAGCCTTGCTCATTCGCCTGCAGAGTCACAGTGCCTAACGGGCTGTCATAATATGTAAAACGGTTCGCCATGATTGCTCCTAACTTTGTATTGCGGACGTTCGCAAGTTACTCTTTCTATTAAGACTGATTCCAACAGTGGAACGTAGCGTAACTGCCCCACGGTGAAACACTCTCTATATTGATAGCCGGTCGGTGCTCGATAAACTTCTTCACCACTAAATCACCCACTAGCAAATGATTCGGCTCACTCAAGCCACGAAGTAATGCGTATTGTATGGTCCAAGGGCCAATGCCTTTTAGGTCAATCCATTTGGTAGGGTGCTCGGCTTGGTTGTCGACCATGTATTCGGCAAAACGTTTTAGGGTTTCCTTTCGGCTTCCCGGCATTCTTAAGAAAGTTACATCCGCCTCAGCTATTTGCTTTGGAGTCGGAAAGTAAGTTTCCTCGTCTGCACCAGAAAGCTCTCTAACCAACAGGTTCAGCTGACCAATCGCCGCAGTGACCGAAACTTGCTGACCGAGGATCGCCCTAACTCCGGCCTCCCAAGCACTCCACACCCCTGGGATACGAATGCCACTTCTGGCGACTAAGTTAGGATCTATCGTCGCAAAAAAGGCTTCAACTTTAGCGATGTCGACATCAAGGTCGAACATACGTCGAATATGGGCAATAAAACTTCGCAGCTGATTGATATCATCCAACTCAAACTCAATATCCAAGCTATTATCTTTGACTAAGGTCGCCTTGAACCAGCCCTTCGAGCCATTCACCTTCACCGTACGTTGGTAATAGTCCTCGCCGACCTCTTCTATTCCCTCAATCATTCTTCGTCGATAAAAGTCCAGCAAATGACTCCAATCTAATGGACCATGAAAAGTCAGTTGGACGTGATTACTCAGACTGTCATCAGGTTTGGCTCGTCGAATCTGACTGGGTGAAAGCTTCAGCTCCTTTTGAAAGGCATCATTGAAACGACGCGTACTATTAAACCCACTCGCAAAGCCGACATCTGTGATGCTCATACTGCTGGTATGCAGTAACTGCTTGGCAAACATCAACTGGCTGTACAGGCTATATTGCTTGGGCGACACGCCAATGTAAGTATCGAATAGGGTTCGCAAATACCGATCGGATATCCCTAAACGTGCTGCAAGATCGGTGATTGAGCCTGAACTCAATGCGCCGTTATCGATCAGCTGCATCGCTCTAAGAAAAGTGGTTTCAACCCCTTTCCATGCTGGTGAGAAAGGCGCACTGTCTGGTCGACAGCGTAAGCAAGGTCGGTAGCCTGCTTTTAATGCCTGAGCCTGATGAGAGAAATATTCGACATTCTCTTCTTTCGGTGGTGTTGCAGGGCAGATAGGGCGACAGAAAATCCCCGTCGTTTTTACCGCAGTGAAGAACATACCATCAAAACGCGCGTCTCGCGCATAGCGAGCTAAGTGGCACTGCTCATTAGTTAACGTACTGTTGTGATGGATTTTTTTCGACATACTCTATTCTTCCCTTTGGCCATAATTTTGGCTCCGATAACAAAAAGTTTACCGTGAATAACCACTGTCGCTAGCCACTTTCGGAACTGAAGGTTAGATAAATCACAAAAAAGGGTTTTATTTTTATCCAATTCGACTAAATTTAATCAAGAGAAGTCAATCTTCTCACAACGTCAAACGATAGGTACTTAGCACGCCAAAGATGCAGAGACCTATCGAATATAAAAAGGAAAAGGCTATGGTTCTTCACACGTGTCGTATTGTTTTATCAAACCAACAGGTTCTCACCAGTCAATCAGTCGAGCAATCACTCGGCTTTCTTGAAGAAAAAGCGGATCATGGGATTACTAAAATTGAGATAGACGCAACGGACGGACACACCATCCATTCGTACATGTCACACTCTCTTGAAGAGTCTATTGAAAACCTAATGAACCTATAAGTGTCCTGATAAATCTCTACGTGTTCTCACGCGATAGAAATAGGGTTACGCGTACCAGGCTTAAACAGTTTTCCGACTTAGAGCTTTTTCTAAATTGGGCAATATGAATATATCTGGTTTAAACAAAAAAATGGCTCCCCAACTGGGCTGTCTCTTGATCACAAGTCTGGTTAATCAAGAGACTTGGCGAGTTCATACCCTTCAAGGATGGTTTGTAACCTAAGCCATCCTTGCCATAACGTCTTTATAGAAG
>NZ_JAEFCE010000099.1:0-8457 GCF_016406055.1 Vibrio sp. IB15 | reverse complement strand
GATTATCTCTCAGAAGAAGGATCGGTCAACCGATCCTTATCTGATCTACATTGCGTCGTCATGACGGGCTTTTTATATCTGAATCAACAAACTATACGTTGCGTCTGCGAAAGAAACTTGCTTAGTTCAGGCGGAAACGAGCAATCATCTCGCAGTTGGTCGCGGTATCGATCTTTTCCACCATAGAGGCAATTTTAGGGTTTGGATGGCGTTTCATGAAATCGATAAGTGCTTTTTTACAACAGCCAATAGAATCAATAAAGCTAGCACATTGTGTATTGGGACACTGGGGGATCAGAGTCAGTACTTTCTCTGAAGCTAGTTGAAGGTATTTAAGTTCATACTCGGTATCACCCGCCCAGCGCCAGAATTGCGCAAGGTTATGACAAGATATCACCGAGATCAGTAACCGCTCATCGGCCTCTATATCTGTACGCTCAGTAATCTCCTCACTTAGGTTCAGTGCCTGCTGATAATGAAGAATACTTCGTATAGGATCGTCGAGCTGCAATGCCGTATCGGCGAGTAACGTGTGTTTTTCCCATTCGCTAATCATTGTATTACCTCACTAATCAATAGGGGTGATAATTTAAATGATAATCATTATCAAGTAAAGTTTCATCAGTGAGATTGTTAAGAATAATTGGTAAAGAATATCGGTTGTGGGGAGAGTGATAAAAAAGAAGCGAGCAGTGTGCTCGCTTCTTTGTTCATCTTATCAGGCGTTCTAGCCGTATCTCGCAAAGGTATTTCAGAATTAACCTTCTAGACCTGCGCTTGCTTGTTTGTTTTGAATCAGTTCGATCATGTAGCCGTCAGGATCTTTAACGAATGCGATGTGTGTAGAACCGCCTTTTACTGGGCCTGGTTCACGAGTCACGTTACCGCCTGCTGCTTTAATCGCGTCACACGTTGTGTAGATATCATCAACACCGATAGCTACGTGGCCGAAAGCAGAACCAAGGTCGTATTCAGTCGTACCCCAGTTGTATGTCAGCTCAATCACTGCACCTTGCGACTCGTCACCAAAGCCAACGAAAGCTAGCGTGTATTCGTACTCTTTGTTTTCGTTCTTACGTAATAGCTGCATGCCCATTACGTTTGTGTAGAACTCGATAGACTTATCTAGATCACCCACGCGTAGCATGGTGTGTAAAATACGACCGTTTGACATGATTTGCTCCTAGCTTTAACTATGTTTACGTTTTTGTAATTTTGTTTTCTGCCGCCAGACATTGCGACACTACTTAGCCTACTGGCTTGTGGTTCTTGCTTATGAACTTAGACGTCGGTTTTTTCTTTGAACTCACACAGGTCTTCAATAATACAGCTGCCACAGCGAGGCTTACGCGCGACACAGGTGTAACGTCCATGAAGAATGAGCCAGTGGTGGACATCCAGTTTGAACTCTTTTGGCACTACTTTAAGTAGCTTGGCTTCGACATCATCGACTGTCTTACCCATCGCGAGTTTAGTTCGGTTCGATACGCGATAAATGTGAGTATCAACGGCAATAGTTGGCCAGCCGAAAGCGGTATTCAAAACTACGTTCGCAGTTTTACGGCCAACACCAGGCAGGGCTTCCAGTGCGGCGCGATCTTCTGGCACTTCACCATTATGAAGATCAAGCAGCATACGACATGTCTTAATGGTGTTTTCTGCTTTCGAATTAAATAGACCGATAGTCTTGATGTACTCTTTCAGGCCATCGACACCTAGGTCAAAAATCGCTTGTGGGGTATTAGCAACAGGATAAAGCTTATCTGTGGCTTTGTTCACGCTGACGTCAGTTGCCTGTGCAGACAAGAGCACCGCAATTAGGAGTTCGAAAGGGCTACTCCAATTTAGCTCAGTCTCTGGCTTTGGGTTGTTTTCCCTCAAACGCTCAAGTATTTGTACTCGTTTTACATTGTTCATAGCGACATTACTTTCAAATAGTTAGGGTAGAGCTCTGGAGTGGTATTCAATAAACTCGAAACTCAGGCAGTATCATCGGTTACGCGCTCTTATGAGCGTCATTGTTATGTGTATTGGTTATATCTATTTCTGCTGAGCGGTTGAGCAGCTCAGCAGATTTTTGTTGTTAAGCATTAGTCACGCGGGCACGCTCAATAACAGGTTTTTCTGGCTTTGGTTGTTTCGATTTCGCTTGATGATCGATGATGTTTTTCAACGCTATCAAGAAACCAACACCAATAAATGCACCCGGTGGAAGTAGAGCCAGCAAGAAGCTGTTATCAAATTGGAAAATTTCGATTCTTAAGGCTGATGCCCAATCACCAAGCAGCAGATCTGCGCCATCAAATAGGGTGCCATTACCAATGATTTCACGCATTGCGCCCAGTACCACCAATACTGATGTCATACCAAGACCCATCCAGAAGCCATCTTGAGCGGCAGGTAATACTTCATTTTTTGAAGCGAAGGCTTCTGCTCGACCAATGATGATACAGTTGGTTACGATCAGTGGGATGAAGATACCGAGAGATAGGTACAGGCCATAAGCGTAAGCATTCATCAGCAGCTGAACACACGTTACCAGTGATGCAATGATCATCACGAATACTGGAATACGCACTTCTTTTGGCACGTGGTTACGAACCAGAGAAACGGCAACGTTCGAACCGACTAATACAAGTAGCGTGGCAATACCGAGCCCAAGTGCGTTGGTCACCGTTGAAGAGACAGCCAATAGCGGACACAAGCCAAGTAGCTGTACTAGGGCAGGGTTATTGGCCCACATGCCATTTTTGATTAGTGTTTTATGATCACTCATTATTCACCACCGCAATTTAGAGGTTGAGCAAGAAATGCTTGGTTGTTTTGGTTAACGTACTGAACCGCTTGTTTGACAGATTTCACTACCGCTCTAGGGGTAATGGTCGCGCCAGTAAATTGGTCGAAGTCACCACCGTCTTTACGAACCTTCCAACGGTCAAGATTAGAGTCTGTTACTTGTTTACCAGCAAACGAAAGAATCCAATCACTCACACGTAGATCAATCTTATCACCTAATCCTGGAGTTTCTTGGTGGGAAAGTACACGAGTGCCTAAAATAGTACCGTCGATTTTCATACCGACGATCACCTTAATCGCACCGTTATAACCGTCTGGTGCAATTGCCTCGATCGCAATCGCGCTTGGCTCACCATTGATTTTGGCGATGTAAGCGGGCATCGCTTTCTCTGTACCAAGCTCTTCTGCTTGAACCAAAGTACAAGACGAAAACAGTTCGTTGTCGTGAAGATCGTGTGGGATCACCTGGTTAAGTACAGATAGCAACTGAGCCTGTTCTTGCTGTTTGATCTGATCTTTTGTTAGGTAGTGGGTTACGGCCACTAAACCTGTCGATGCACAGGCAAAAATCGCGAGCACAAGGCCGTTTTTCTTAATAGCATTTAGCATGATGTCCGCTCCTTTAGTGGCCGTATGTACGAGGCTTGGTGTAGTAGTCAATCAGTGGAACGCACATATTGGCTAACAATACAGCAAACGCAACGCCATCAGGGAAGCCACCCCAACTGCGGATAATAAACACTAACGCACCAATTAGGGCACCAAACACCAAACGACCTTTAACTGTCGTTGAAGCCGAAACTGGGTCGGTTGCAATAAAGAATGCACCAAGCATAGTCGCGCCAGACAGAAGGTGAATGGTTGGAGAAGCGGTTTCACCAGGAGTGAGCACTAAGAACACTAAACTAAACAGAGTAAGACTGCCGATGAAAGCCACAGGGATATACCATTGAATAACACGTTGCTTAATCAGCACTAAACCGCCGATTAGGTAAGCAAGGTTCACCCACTCCCAGCCTACGCCAGCTAACCAGCTGAATTGCGGTTGAGACAAGGCTTCAGATGCGGTGTTGCCAGCCGTTAATGCCGTTTTGAATGCGTCAAGTGGCGTCGCCATTGTGGTGCCATCAATACCAAGGCGTGCTTGTTGCAGAGACAAACCTTCGTTATTGAAGCCTGTGAATATCATCAAGAATGAGTCAATAAAGCTTGTTGCTTCTGCTGTCAGGCTCGCGGGTGCATTCCAACTCGTCATTTGAACTGGGAATGAAATCAGCAAAACAACGTAAGCAACCATCGCAGGGTTAAATGGGTTCTGTCCTAGGCCGCCGTACAAGTGTTTCGCGATAATAATAGCGAAGAACATACCAATGACGAGGATCCACCACGGAGAGTGTGGAGGAATGGCGACGCTCAGTAGCCAAGCGGTTACAACAGCACTGTAATCACGCAGCGCCATCACTGGCGGACGTTTTCTTAACAGCATTACGGCTGCTTCAAAGATAACAGCAATTGCAATAGCAAATACTAACTGGATGAGGGTGCCCCATCCAAAGAAGTAGGTTTGAGCTAGTAGACCTGGCAATGCACAAATAGCTACCCATTTCATTAGATCTGGGGTGCTTCTACGACTGTGTGCGTGCGGTGAGCTGGCGATAAAGAAGGCCACTACTCTTTCTCCTCATTGTTCTTTTTATCTAGCTCTTGCTGTGCTTTTCTTGCTTTAGCACGAGCAATAGCGGCAGCAACGGCTGCTTTTTTAGGATCGACTGGCTGTGATTGAGTCTCAGCTACCACTTCAGTCTCTTTTTCGGTTAAAGGCTCAGGAGCGATTTCTTGTGCTTCAACCTGTTTAGCTTGCTGAGCTTTTTTCGCCTTAGCGCGTGCAATAGCGGCAGCAACAGCATCTTTCTTGGCATCGCCGGATTTTTCAGCAGGAGCTTTAGCAGCAGATTCCGCTTGTTGAGCTTTCTTGGCTTTAGCACGAGCAATGGCCGCAGCGACAGCATCTTTCTTAGCATCGCCAGAGCTTTCAACAGGAGCATCCGAAGCAGATTCCGCTTGCAGTGCTTTCTTCGCTTTAGCGCGAGCGATAGCGGCAGCAACGGCGTCTTTCTTAGCGTCACCAGAGCTTTCAGTAGGGGCTTCAGAAGTTGACTGTGCTTGCTGTGCTTTCTTCGCTTTAGCACGAGCGATAGCGGCAGCAACAGCATCTTTCTTAGCGTCACCAGAGCTTTCAGCAGGAACTTCAGAAGCAGATTCAGCTTGTTGAGCTTTCTTCGCTTTAGCACGTGCAATTGCTGCAGCAACAGCATCTTTCTTAGCGTCACCAGAGCTTACAGCCGGAGCGTCAGAAGCTGATTCAGCTTGTTGTGCTTTCTTCGCTTTGGCGCGAGCAATTGCAGCTGCAACAGCGTCTTTCTTGCCCTCACCAGAGTTGTCGGCTTGAGTTTCTGCAGAAACTTGTTGAGCCTTACGCTCTCTAGCTTGTCGTTTACGCTCTTCACGCAGTTTAGACATTTCAGAGTTGTCAGGTTCAGCGCCGTTTTCCTTCAGAGCTGCAGCTTGTTTCGCTTTTGCCTTTGCAATAGCGGCAGCAACCGCAGGTTTTACAGCTGGCTCTTCATTCGGAGCCTGCTCCGCAGCAGCTTTTTGCGTTTTAACACGAGCAATAGCAGCAGCAATAGCATCATCACCGCCAGATGTTTTCATATCTTTACGGCGGTTATCTGCAGCTTTCTTAAAGCGGTTTTCACGCTCTGCTTTATCACGCTCCATACGAGCGTTCTTCTCTTCAAAGCGAATCTTGGCGCGCTCTGCAGCAGCGGCTTCATCTTTTCGAGTTTTGATTTCAGCTTTTGCTTGGCGATAGTACTGAACAAGAGGGATTTCGCTTGGGCAAACAAATGCACAAGCACCGCATTCAATACAGTCTTTAATATTTAGCTCTTCACACTTGTCCAGCTCATTGGCTTTCGCGTGCCATTGCAGCTGCTGAGGCAGTAGAGAGGCTGGACAAGCTTCGGCACATGCACTGCATCGAATACACTCCATCTCGTAAGTGCTTGGTGCAATCTCACGACGTGTTGGCGCTAAAATACAGTTCGATGTTTTAGTGATCGGCACATTGGCATGTGGCAAGGTAAAGCCCATCATCGGGCCACCCAGAATCAAACGCGGTAGCTTTTTATCGGCTTTATAGCCAAACTCTTCGAGCAACTCGTGTACAGGTGTACCTAATAGTGCCCAAACGTTACGAGGTTGCTTAAAAGTCTTACCGGTTAAAGTCACGACGCGGTTAACTACGGGTTCACCGTCGATTACTGCTCTTTTAATAGAGTAGAGAGAGCCAACGTTCTGAACTAATACACCAATGTCAGCCGGGATGCCGCCAGCAGGAACCTCTTTATTGGTGAGGATCTTAATTAGCTGTTTCTCACCACCTGAAGGGTATTTAGTTGGGATCACGCGAATGACGATGTCTTTGTCTTTCGCGGCAACCTCAAGTGCTTTAATTGCCGCTGGCTTGTTGTCTTCGATACCAATCACGGTCAGTTTGGGCTGAAGTATGTGTTCAACTATCTCAATGCCTTTTAACACTTCTTCGGCATGCTCTTGAAGCAACTTGTCATCTGATGTGATGTAAGGTTCACACTCAGCTGCGTTGACGATCAGAATATCAGTACGACCTAGGCCTGACTGGAGCTTTTTCGCAGTAGGAAAGCCTGCGCCACCCATACCTGAAATACCGGCTTGGCGAATCACATCAAGCAGCTCATCTGAGGTTTTCGTTGAAAAGTCTTCAACGGGATTTCTTTCAATCCAAGCGTCTAAGCCATCAGGTTTAATGACCACACTGAGTTCGCTCAAGCCTGAAGGGTGAGCGGTAGTTCTTGGTTCGATAGCAGTAATCACACCTGATGTAGGTGCATGTACCGGCAATGTAAAACCAGTATCTAGAGCCGTTAGTTGTTGGCCTTTCAGTACAGTGTCACCGGCGGCAACCAGTAAGTTACCAGGCTTACCGATGTGCTGTTTGACCGGAAGGACGATTTCTTCTGGAAGCCTTGCATGAACGATATCAGTGGTATTGGACTGTTTCTTGTTTTCAGCAGGGTGCACGCCGCCTGGGAAGGTCCAAATAGAGCCCGTGCGAATTTGTTCAATTAAAGAAATCATACTAACCCTGTGCCTTAGGCTCTGACGCGGTCGCATCAGTTGCTTGGTTAGTGATATCCGTAACAGGAATGATGTTCATCTGCCATTTCCAATTTTCAGTCGTTGTTGCCACTGGAATCATTTCAATACAGTCAGTAGGGCACGGCGCGACACAAAGATCACAACCAGTACATTCGTCTTTAATTACTGTGTGTAGTGCCTTAGTACCACCAACTATGGCGTCGACAGGGCAGGCTTGAATACATTTAGTACAGCCGATACACATATCTTCATGAATGAAGGCAACAGTTTTTACTTTGTTATCTAAGTCGTGAGCTGAGTCTTCAACTTCTACGCCCATTAAGTCTGCTAGTTTCTCAATGGTTGCTTGGCCGCCTGGTGGACATTTATTGATTTTGTCTCCGTTAGCAATCGCTTCTGCGTATGGGCGACAACCTGGGTAGCCACACTGACCACATTGAGTTTGCGGTAAAATTGTGTCGATTTGATCGACGATAGGATCGGCTTCTACTTTGAAGCGAATAGAGGCGAAGCCCAAAATAGCGCCAAAAACAGCGGCTAAAACAGCTAACGCAATGATCGCAATTAAAATAGTACTCATGCTTATTTCACCAACCCAGTAAAGCCCATGAATGCCAGAGACATTAGGCCTGCTGTGATCATCGCTATCGACGCACCTTTAAATGGCATTGGAACATCTGCAACCGCAATACGTTCACGCATTGCAGCAAATAGGATCAGAACAAGAGAGAAACCTACCGCCGCGCCGAAACCATAAACGATAGACTGGATGAAGTTGTGGTTTTCATTGATGTTCAAGAGTGCCACGCCCAATACCGCACAGTTGGTGGTGATAAGGGGCAGGAAAATCCCCAATAGGCGATAAAGAGTGGGGCTGGTTTTGTGAACGACCATTTCCGTAAATTGAACCACGACTGCGATAACCAAGATGAAGCTCATGGTACGCAGGTATTCAATACCCAGAGGGGTAAGGATGTAGGTTTCTACTAGGTATGCAGATACCGACGCTAACGTAAGAACGAAAGTCGTCGCGAGGCCCATACCAATTGCAGTCTCCAGTTTCTTGGAGACTCCCATAAATGGACATAGCCCTAAAAACTTCACTAGCACAAAGTTATTGACCAGCACAGTGCCAACCAACAACAAAAGGTATTCGGTCATAATGGATTAATTCTTGAGATTCCGATCCCGATATTATCCTGTTTTGCTCACCTAATAACAACCAGTGAACGGTGTGGTTTTGTATGTCTGATGGAAATTTATACGCTCAATAGGAGGATAGCAGATCTCATCACAACAAATTAGTTGTTCTGAAGCGTAAAAATGACACGCATGCCAAGGATGGGGTTGGGGTTCTGTATGTCATTTTGGTGAGCAAGGAAATTGACAATTTTAACGGGGTTAGTGGGCGTTGTTGATCAAATCAGCTTGAAGGTCAACGACACCATATGTGACTCACCG
>NZ_JAEFCE010000098.1:0-9328 GCF_016406055.1 Vibrio sp. IB15 | reverse complement strand
TATGAACTCGCCAAGTCTCTTGATTAACCAGACTTGTGATCAAGAGACAGCCCATAAGGGAGGCTTTTTTGTATCTGTAGTTTAAGGCTTTGGGATACGGTTCGTTCTATTCTTCATCGAATAGCAGAAATAATCGTAATTAACGGACGGTTCTTATTGTGCAAAGGCGAAGAATTGTGGATGATTAGCAACAATGATCTTTCTATCTAGAGCTGACGCTAAAAGTGGCGCTTGGCTAGGAGATAAAAGATAACTTTCTCTGACAATACTAAATACATAGAGGTGCTATAGATGAGTGAAGCTGAGGCTCGTCCATCGAATTTCATTCGCCAAATTATTGATAAAGATTTAGCGGATGGTACACACAGTAGCGTGCATACTCGTTTCCCGCCGGAGCCAAATGGTTACCTGCACATCGGTCACGCTAAATCTATTTGCTTGAATTTTGGTATTGCTCAGGACTACCAGGGACAATGTAATCTTCGTTTCGATGATACAAACCCTGAAAAAGAAGACGTTGAATACGTTGAGTCAATTAAGAATGATGTAAGCTGGTTAGGCTTCGAATGGTCTGGTGACATTTGTTACTCATCAAACTACTTCGATACGCTTTACGCTTATGCTGTGGAATTAATTAATAAAGGCTTAGCGTACGTTGACGAGCTAAGTCCTGAGCAGATCCGCGAATACCGTGGCACGCTAAAAGAGCCAGGTAAAGCAAGCCCATACCGCGACCGCAGCCCTGAAGAGAACCTAGCGTTATTTGAAAAAATGCGTGACGGTGGCTTTGAAGAAGGTAAAGCGTGTCTGCGTGCCAAGATCGACATGAGCTCGTCATTCATGGTAATGCGTGATCCTGTTATCTATCGTGTTCGTTTTGCTCACCACCATCAGACCGGTGACAAATGGTGCATTTACCCAATGTACGATTTCACTCACTGTATCTCTGATGCGCTGGAAGGTATTACGCACTCAATCTGTACTCTTGAATTCCAAGATAACCGTCGTTTGTACGACTGGGTTCTAGATAACATTACGATCGATTGCCAACCTCGTCAGTACGAGTTTAGCCGTCTGAATCTTGAATACACGGTGATGTCTAAGCGTAAACTAAACCAACTTGTGGTTGAAAACCTAGTTCAAGGTTGGGATGACCCACGTATGCCGACTATCTCTGGTTTACGTCGTCGTGGTTTCACTTCTGCGTCTATTCGTGAGTTCTGTAAGCGTATCGGTGTGACTAAACAAGAGAACATGATTGAGTTCGGTTCACTTGAGTCTTGTATCCGTGATGACTTGAACGAAAATGCAACACGTGCAATGGCTGTTCTAGACCCGGTTAAGATCGTGATTGAAAACTACGATGCAGACAAGGTAGAAACACTAACAGTTGCTAACCACCCGAACAAACCTGAAATGGGTACTCGTGAAGTACCGTTTACTCGTGAAGTTTGGATCGAGCGTGATGACTTCCGTGAAGAAGCAAACAAGAAGTACAAGCGTTTGGTTCTAGGTAAAGAAGTTCGTCTACGTGGTGCGTACGTAATTAAAGCAGAGCGTATCGAGAAAGATGCAGAAGGCAACATTACAACTATCTTCTGTTCTTACGATGACGAAACGCTAGGTAAGAACCCGGCAGATGGCCGCAAAGTGAAGGGTGTTATCCACTGGGTATCTGCTGATAAAGCCCTGCCAGCTGAGATTCGTCTATACGATCGTCTATTCACTGTTGCAAACCCAGCTGCTGCGGATGATTTCGCTGCAACGATCAACCCAGAGTCTCTGGTTAAGTTGAACGGTTTTGTTGAGCCTAGCCTAGCGGAAGCCGCTGCAGAGCAAGGTTTCCAGTTTGAGCGTACAGGTTATTTCTGTGTTGATTCAAAAGACTCTAAAGCAGATGCGCTAGTATTCAACCGCACGGTTGGCCTACGTGATACTTGGGGTAAAGCTGAAGCATAATTGCTAACGCTAACAAGTTGTCTAATAAAAAACCGGCTTAGTGCCGGTTTTTTTGTATCTGAATAATGCGTGGATCTAAAGAACAATCTAGCGGACTTTCAGTCCTATATAAAAAACGCTGACCGAAGTCAGCGTTTGTTTAATTTTTCGGTTTGTGCGCGTCTGGGTTGCCTTTGCAATCACCCGTCATGCTTTTACCGTAAAGGTATAAACTGTGGTTCGTTAGCTGAACGTTATAGCGCTTCGCTATCTCTTTTTGTCTCTCTTCGATGATGTCATCAGAGAACTCGATAACTTCGCCACAATCTAGACATACTAGATGATCGTGGTGGTGCTGTGTTGAAAGTTCAAATACAGACTTACCGCCTTCGAAGTGGTGGCGAGTTACAATGCCAGCATCATCGAATTGGTTTAATACTCGATAAACGGTCGCAAGCCCGATCTCTTCACCTAAGTCGATCAGCTTTTTATATAAATCTTCAGCACTAATATGTTGGCAGTCTGGTTGTTGTAATACTTCTAAAATTTTGAGCCTTGGGAGGGTCACTTTAAGACCAGCATCTTTTAGCGCTTGATTATTGTCTGACATATACTTTCCTGTTGATGATCTGCAGCAATTAACAGAATTCAATATTAATACCATTATAGTTTAGTCAGGCATAACAATAAACCACGAACTTCAAAGGGTTACTAATCAACATCACAATCTGTTTTGTAAATTCGAAGTATCTCACTTATAGTGGAGGTACGACCAGTCAGGATGGCGGTAATTCTAATATGGACACGGAATGTTGTTATGAATAAGCAACTTGCAAAAATATACAAACCAAACATCGTAAAATTCGCTCTTAATATTTGGCCTCCATTTTGGGGAGCAGGGATAAAGATAGCCCATATTAGTTCGGATTTTAGGGTAGTAAAAACAGTGCTTAAGTTGCGTTGGTGGAACAAAAATGCCAATCGTACTCAGTATGGCGGTAGCATATTTTCCCTCACGGATCCTGTTTACTCATTGATGTTAATGGGAATTTTAGGTGAAAGGTATTATGTGTGGGACAAAGAGGCGAGCATTAACTTCATCAAACCTGGTCAGTCAGATTTGTATGCAGACTTTGAAATAAGCCAAGGTCAGCTTGACGAAATTTACCGTCAGACTCAACTTGGTGAGAAGTGTTTTCCTGAGTTTATTATTTATGTCAAAGATAAACAGGGTAATGTGGTTTCAGAAATTCAGCGTACACTTTATGTCAGAAAGAAGCCACAATTCAGAGATGATGACGAAGCACTAGAAGCAGAGTGCTAATTTAACCTATATAGACAAATAGAAAAAAACCTCCAATTAGGAGGTTTTTACATATCTAGAGAGTTGTCACTAATTGTAACAATGGACAACTACCAGAGAATTAGTCTTCAAGCTCTGCTAGGCACATCTCTTCGTGGATTTGTTTAACCCAGTTAGATACACGCTCATCAGTTAGCTCTGGTTGACGGTCTTCGTCGATACATAGACCAACGAATTGGCTGTCATCGCCTTCAACTAGACCTTTAGATGCTTCGAACTCGTAGCCTTCAGTAGAAGTGTAACCTAGGATAGTACCGCCTTTCGCTTCAACGATGTCACGGATAGTACCCATAGCATCACAGAAGTATTCTGCGTAATCTTCTTGGTCACCACAACCAAAGATAGCAACAAGCTTAGTTGAGAAATCAATAGCTTCTAGCTCTGGGAAGAAATCATCCCAATCACATTGTGCTTCGCCGTAGTACCACGTAGGGATACCAAGCAGCAGTAGATCGAAGTTATCGATATCTTCTTTGCTGCTTTTTGCAATGTCTTGAACGTGAACGAGCTGTTTGCTCAATTGCTTTTGAATCATCTTAGCAACAGCTTCAGTGTTACCTGTATCGCTACCAAAGAAGAGACCTACACTTGCCATAGAATCATTACCTTTCATTTTGTCTGTTGTCGGTGTAATAAAGTTCGGAGGGGAATCGTTAGATCCCAGTTCCTTCCCAGCTTAGTTGGATTATCCCTTTGGCGATAAAACCTGCACAGCCAAGGAAAAGTACTAACCACACAATGCGACGACCAAATGGAGGAACATTTCCTTGCTTGAGAACGTCCTTAATTGCCATACCGATCAAAAAGAAAATCGCGGCAAATAGGAGATCTAAACCAACAGATTCAATGATGTTCATGTAGTCGTAAAGCATGGGAACCTTATATACCAATTTTGCTTGGGCGCACTATATCACTGTTGCGAGATAAAGTTAATGTGCAGTGATTACTCAGCTCTCATTTATCTGCATGAAAAAGCGCACTTAAGCGATGAATTTTCGAATTGCTCTCAGCACTTCAGCTGGCTTTTCTGCGTGTAGCCAGTGGCCGGTATTCGCAATAACGTGCGCCTTTGCGTTAGAAAATTGCTGTTGGACCGCAGTTTGGTGCTCAGCCGTGAGGTAGTCAGAATCCCCACCTTTTATTAGTAAGGTTTTGACTGAGGTTTTGTCGATCGGTTCCCAACCAATAATGTGTGGGTAGTTGCTCATTAACGAAGCGACGTTAAAGCGCCACTCCATAATGCCTTCTTCTGACTTGAACAGTGATTTTGTTAAGAATTGGCGAACACCGTCTATTTCGATATGTTTGGCGAGCACTTTAAGTGCTTCGGCACGAGATCCTGGCTTTTCTTCAATGACCGCTTGAAGGCCTGCGAATACGTTGTCGTGACGGCTTTGGGTGTAAGCGACTGGTGCCATGTCCAATACAATCAGTTTACGTAGCTCTAGGTGTTGGGTAAGCGCCATAGCAACTTTTCCGCCCATCGAGTGACCTATGACAGTGACGTCATTCAGCTCGAGATCTTTCAACAGTTGAGCGACATCTTGTGCCATCGTTTGGTAATTATGGGTATCACTGTGGAAGGATTGTCCGTGGTTACGAAGATCGATACTCAGTACCTGATGATCGGTTTTTAGATCCCTGGCTAGCAAGCCTAGGTTGTCCAGATTACCGAATAATCCATGGATCAAAACTATGGTGTGACCCTCACCTTCGATTTTATAGTTGAGCTGTACTGACATTTTTATCTTATTCATGGTGGGTTTGACGTAGAGTATCCGCGCGGATCTCGCTATAATCCCCCTGAGTTTAAACATTGAGATTGTGAAAAGCGAATGAAAACAATTGAGGTTGATGAGGACCTATACCGTTTTATTGCGGGTCAGACAGAACGTATTGGCGAAAGCGCTTCAGATATTCTGCGCCGCTTGTTACAGGTTGATAGCCAAGGCATGGCTCCGATCGAAGAGATCGTAGAGCCGAAAGGTATCGTTGTTAGCAAAGAGGTAGGCTTTACTCCAGAGAAGTTCGATGGCGTTAAAGAAATGCGCTCACTACTAATATCAGATGAGTTTGCGTCATTAAAGAAAGCCATTGATCGTTTCATGCTAGTGTTATCAACACTGCATAAAATCGACCCTTTAAGCTTTTCAGAAGCAACTCAAGTAAAAGGCCGCAAGCGTGTTTACTTTGCAGACAACGAAGCGACGTTACTAGCAAACGGTAACACGACGAAGCCTAAAGCCATTCCACAAAGTCCTTTTTGGGTTATTACAAATAATAATACTAGCCGTAAAAGACAGATGGTTGAGCAGCTTATGAGCCGCATGAATTTCCAAGCAGAATTGATTGAAAAAGTAACAGGTTCAATTTAACGAAATCTGATTTAAACCTCATAATATCCATGGATAAGAAGATATTATGAGGTTTTTTTGTTTTTAAATTTTATATATATAAGGATGTCGAAAAATGGCTATGCACCCTCGTGCTGGGCAAAAAGCTCAGCAGGAAGATCTTCATAATATTCCGGCTTTAGTGGCTAACTATTTCTTACAGCAACCGGATGCGACTAACCCAGATCACAAGGTACTATTCGGTACTTCAGGTCACCGCGGTACAGCAGACAAATCAACATTTAACGAAAACCACATTTTAGCGATTGCACAAGCAGTGGCTGAGGTGCGTGCTGAGCAGGGTACAACAGGCCCGCTTTTCTTAGGTAAAGATACGCACGCGCTATCTGAACCTGCATTTTCTACGGTAATCGAAGTACTTGTAGCGAACGGTGTTGAAGTTATTATTCAAGAAAACAACGGCTTTACTCCAACACCGGGTATCTCGTATGCGATTCTTACGCACAACCTAGTGAATGACAAAAAAGCCGACGGCATCGTTATCACACCTTCACACAACCCACCTCAAGATGGCGGTATCAAATACAACCCGACACACGGTGGTCCTGCTGAAGCTGAATTGACTCTAGCGATTGAAGACCGTGCGAACGTGATCATTGCTGAGCAAATGCAAGGTGTTAAACGCACTCCTATCGCACAGGCTAAACAGTCTGAGTTAGTGAAAGAAGTCGATCTTGTTGCGCCATACGTTGCTGATTTGGTTAATGTGGTTGATATGGAAGCTATCCAGAAAGCGAACATCAAAATTGGTGTTGATCCTCTGGGCGGAAGCGGCATCGATTACTGGCGTCAAATTGGTAAAGCGTACAACTTAGACCTTACTTTGGTAAGTGAAGCGGTTGACCCTTCTTTCCAATTCATGTCTCTAGATAAAGATGGCGTGGTTCGTATGGACTGTTCTTCACCATACGCAATGGCAGGCTTGCTAGCGCTTAAAGATGAGTACGCACTAGCGTTTGGTAACGACCCAGATTACGATCGTCACGGTATTGTTACGCCTAAAGGCCTAATGAACCCTAACCACTTCCTAGCGGTTTGTATCGACTACCTATACCGTAACCGTGAAGGTTGGGGTAAAGAGGTTGCTGTTGGTAAAACTTTGGTATCAAGTGCATTGATTGACCGTGTTGTTGCTGATCTAGGTCGTGAACTTTGTGAAGTGCCAGTTGGTTTCAAATGGTTTGTTGATGGCTTATACAACGGTCAGTTTGGTTTCGGTGGCGAAGAGAGTGCGGGTGCATCTTTCTTACGTAAAGACGGAACGCCTTGGTCAACAGATAAAGACGGCCTAATTCTTTGCCTATTGGCGGCTGAGATCACTGCGGTGACAGGTAAGAACCCACAAGAGTACTACGAAGAGCTAGCGGCAAAACACGGCGAATCTAAGTACAACCGTATTCAAGCGGTAGCAAATGGTGCACAAAAAGATGTGCTCAAGAAGCTATCTCCAGAGATGGTATCTGCTGAAACACTTGCTGGTGATGCGATTACTGCTCGCTTGACGCATGCTCCAGGTAATGGCGCTGCAATTGGTGGCCTTAAAGTGACAACTGAGAATGGTTGGTTTGCTGCTCGTCCATCGGGCACGGAAGACATCTACAAAATCTACTGTGAGAGCTTTAAAGGTGAAGAACACCTAAAAGCGATTGAAGCAGAAGCTCAAGAGATTGTTAACCAAGTCTTTGCTGCTGCAGGTCTATAATCGAATACGATTCATAGAGTTATAAAGCAAATAATGGAAGGGTTGATGTGAAAGCATCAGCCCTTTTTAGTTGGTCGCATTGTGAATAAGAAAGGAAGGATAAACGAGAGCGTCTAACCATGTGGCCAACTTTGTGGCATCACAAACCAGAATTGACCCGACTTAGTTTGTCCATGAACGAAGCGGTCACCAAATTCGGTGATAGGTTCACCGCTGAAATCATCCGTTCCTGCGGCCCATTGTTCTTTGGTTAAAGGATAGAGTGTATCGGTGATCTGGTGAACCTGATTTTGATAGCACCAAAATCCGTTTACCTGGCTTGGGTTAATGTCGTACCCCAGACACTCCGTAGGTACGTTTTGTTCTAGAAATGGGTTGGTATAGAGGCGACCTTGCATCAAAAGGTGTTTTGAGTCGACATCGATCTCCGGGTACTGTTCAACAAAGGCGGCTGAAGATGACATACCAAGCTGGTGGCTGAGCATTCTATCGAGCTTTTTGTCTAATTGGTCATGAGAGTTTGGACCAAACCATGTTTGCTCGTGAAGTAGGTAAAACTTAATTGCCACTTCCCAGTGTTCTAATTTTTCGCTACTTGTGTCTTCCAGGATAAAGTCGATTGCGCCGAGTGTTCGTCCCTCAACATTAATCTGGATCTCATCGTGCTTGATTGAATAACTATCCGAAGTGGTGATGACTTGTTCACATAGGTGTTGATAGAGGAAGCCTAATCTAGGGTTTCCATCATAAGTATGTGCATCGTCAAGCTTTTGGTGGTTTGAGAACACAGTGAGATCAGAAATGGGCGGTTTGATTTCTAGTAGCGGTGGCGAGCTAATCACCCATTGGTAAAAGCGTTGCAGTTCGGTCATCGGTTCCTCATAAACTTCAGTCATCTGTTCTCTAGAAACAGAGTGGAAGGGCTTTCGACATTTTACCCGTAAATTGATATAACGACGTTATTATAAAGGTAAGCTGGAAATAAAAATGAATAACTTACAATTAGAAAAGCTACTTAACGAAAAACTGCAGCCACAGCAGATTAAAGATTACTGCCCAAACGGTCTTCAAGTAGAAGGCACTGCTGAGGTAAAGCGTATCGTTACTGGTGTAACGGCTTCACAAGCTTTGATCAATAAAGCGGTTGAGCTAAAGGCTGACGCTTTGTTAGTTCACCATGGTTTCTTTTGGAAAGGTGAGCCGGAAGCGATTCGCGGCATGAAAGGTAAGCGTATTCGTACCTTGATTAAAAACGATATCAACCTATTAGGCTACCACCTTCCTCTTGATATTCACCCTGAGCTTGGTAACAACGCAAAATTGGCTGAGTTACTTGAGATCGATGTTGAAGGTGGTTTGGAAGGGCACCCTCAGTCAGTCGCTATATTTGGTAGATTAAAGACACCGATGACTGGTGCTGAGTTCGCAGCAAAAATTGATCAAGTACTGAATCGTAAGCCGCTACATATTGCTCCTGAAAACGCAGATAAAATGATTGAAACGGTAGGTTGGTGTACTGGCGGCGGTCAAGATTACATTGAACTTGCAGCCTCTCAAGGTATCGACGCATTTATCTCTGGTGAAATTTCTGAGCGCACAACTTACTCGGCTCGCGAGCAAGACATCCATTATTTTGCTGCAGGTCACCATGCGACAGAACGCTACGGTGTTAAAGCACTAGGTGAATGGTTAGCAAAAGAGCACGGCTTGGATGTCGAGTTTATCGATATTGATAATCCGGTATAAGAGCAGATGCGATATGAGGGGGACGAGTAAATAGCATTCGTCATTCCCTAGACTGACGAAGGAGGGAGTAGGGAATCTCTTTGGGCTATCTACTCGTTGAATGAGATCCTCAACTCGCTCAATGGTATGGACTCCCCACCTCAACTGACAGCGTCAGCTAAAGTT
>NZ_JAEFCE010000097.1:0-9612 GCF_016406055.1 Vibrio sp. IB15 | reverse complement strand
GGGTATGAACTCGCCAAGTCTCTTGATTAACCAGACTTGTGATCAAGAGACAGGGCCATTGGCTGCCTTTTTGTATGATGGGGTTGTTTAGAGTAGGTGTTTCTCTAAGTAGTGCGCAACGGCATCATCAGCGTTGCTACCAATCACTTCATTGTCTGGTAGTGCTTGCATCACTTTCTCGTGCGATGTGCCCATGATTAGGCCTTTACCTGCCATTGCCAGCATCTCAGCGTCATTCATACCATCACCAAAGGCAACACAGTTATCCAGCGTTCGGTTCAGAGATTTCGCGACAGCGTCTAAAGCATGACCTTTAGATACTTCAGCGGCCATCACTTCCAGACACCAAGGTGTTGAGAAAGCCACGTTTAACTTGTCTCCAAATGCTTCTTTTAGCTTTTTCTCAAACGTCACTAGGTGTTCGTGGTCTTGCTCTGGGTGAGTGAAGAAAACCTTGGCAATGCCGTCGCTCGGCGCATTGTCTGCTTCAAAGCGCTTGTAGCTGAAGCCTGACTCACTGTGGAACTTAGCTAGCATTTCATCTTCACGATCGAGCAACCAATCTTCATTTTGGTACATGTGAATGAAGATGTTTGGATCTTGGCGAACAATATCAATAACCGGTTGAACGAGTTCTTGAGGTACGTTTTGGCTATACATTAGCTGATCATTCTGGTCGTGCACGCGAGCACCGTTCGACGTGATCATGTATGCCGGAATCCCTGCGATTTGACGAATCCCAGCTACATCGACGTGATGGCGACCCGTTGCGAAGATAAAGGTATAACCTTGCTCGTGTAACTTCTTTAGCGTTAGCTTGGTAAAATCGCTCAACTGATGGTTGGGAGCCAGCAGCGTACCATCTAAATCAGAGGCAACGATTTTCACGGAATCTTTAAGTGCAGGAATAGTCATTTAACCCTCATTGCAAAGTGCTTAACCAATATCAACACTAGCCAATGCTAGTATCGTTTGAACTACAATATCTCGACCCAGAAATTGTATGCCAAAATCATGCAAGAAAAGAGGGCAAAGCTCACTTACTTCTCTTCCTCTTTATTCGCTATCTTATGGCTCGCTTCTTATGCAGTTGATGTGAGTACTAAACAAAGAACTGATTAATGGCATCCAGTGTTTGATTACGGTATTTGTCTTGCTCAAACAACACTTCATGCCTTGAGCCTTCAATAACTTTAAAGTGGCAATCCGGGTTGGTTTTCTTCAGCTTATTGATGAATTTCACCTGAGCATCGTTACTCACAATCTTCTCTTCACCAGCTTGAATCAGTAATAGAGGGATCTTGATTTGACGAGTCTGTTGGATTGACTGCTTGGCTGCCATTAACCCTTGCCATACCCAGCGAGTGCTAGCGCCACCGACTTGCAGTGAAGGGTTCTCTTCGTAAAGTCTACGGAACCACTGATAACGAACCTTGCTTTGGCTCAGGAGGTTATTCTCGAAAGGTTTCGAGTAATAGGCCTGCTGACCTGGCGCGTAAACCGGTTTGGCGTGATACGCGGTAAGCACTTGCCCAATAATCATCGCGATAGGCTTTAAGTACCACTCGGTGTTGATACCAAACATTGGGGCGCACAAGGTGACCTTATCAAATGGGTGGTCTGGATGGGTTTGTAGGTAGCGTGTCGCGATAGTGCTCCCCATTGAGTGGGCTAACAGGTATCGCTTGGCATACTTGCTGAGGTCAAAGCTGGCAATCATGTCAGACATATCAGATGCATAATCATCAAACTCATGAATGTGACCAATGTCAGAGTCTGCTACCATACGTTCCGACTGGCCTTGACCTTGATGGTCAAATGAATAAACGTCGTAGCCTTGTTGATAAAAATCATAAAAGATTTCTTGGTATTTTTGGCAGCATTCGATACGGCCATTTGAAATCACAATAGCTTTGCTGTGCTTCTCTGAGGTGAGGCTGCACCAGTACAGTTTCTTTTTACCAGACGATGTTAAATACCCCTCTTTTCTTTGTTGCCAAAGAGCGTTGATCGGGTGTTTAATCGCATGATCGAACTGAGGTTCTTGAGTGTAAGGGAAGGCGGTTTCGCTGTGGTTTTCCATGGGAAATTACCTGAACTGATGCGTGGAGAGCTTTATTGCTACTAATGTTGTTAGATTAAAGAACTAGTAAGGAAATGCAAATGGATACTCATGTTTGGCTTGCTTATGTTGTCACAGCGATTTTGTTTAGCTTGGCTCCGGGCTCGGGTACCGTAAATTCAATCAGCAATGGGTTAAGCTATGGCACTCGAAAGTCATTGGCATCAATCGTCGGTTTACAGTTTGGTCTTACGTTTCACATTGTGTTGGTGGGCGCGGGTATCGGCGCGCTCGTTGCTAAGTCTGCATTGGCGTTCACCATCATTAAATGGGTCGGTGTGGTTTACTTAGTTTGGTTAGGTATTCAAAAGTGGCGTGATAGCTCGAGCCTAGTGGCATCTGAAGAGAGCTCTGCTCTGTCGAGTGGCAAACTGCTGAGAAACGCTGTGCTTATCAACCTAACGAATCCGAAATCCATCGTGTTTTTGGTGGCTCTGTTTCCTCAATTTATTGACCCTACACAACCTCAAGCACCGCAGTTATTAGTGCTAGGTGTGACGACAGTATTCATTGATAGCGTTGTTATGCTGGGTTACACCTCATTAGCGTCACAAATGGGACGTTTTATTCGCTCTGATCGCATAATGGGTAAGATAAATAAAATATTTGGTGGTATGTTCATGGGCTGCGGTGCTTTGCTAGCTGCCGCGAAAGCTTAGATTAAGCGACTGAGTTATAGTTAAACCAATCAGAGTTATCAAGAAATGACCGCTACATACGTTGCTCGACAACCTATCTTAAATCGCAAGAGGAATACACTTGGCTATGAGTTGTTATTTCGCGATGGCGAAAAGAATGCGTACCCAGCGCATATTGAGTCTAATCGAGCAACGTATCGTCTGATTGTTGAGAACTTCTTGTCTGTGGGTCTTAACCCTTCAATTCCATCTTCACGCTGCTTTATTAACTTTCCTTATCAAAGTTTGATTCGTCGACTGCCCTTAAGTTTGCCGAAAGATAAAGTGGTGGTAGAGATTCTGGAAACCTGCAAACCGACAGATGAATTGTTGGAAGCGGTTAAAGACCTTTACCAAGCGGGTTATATGATCGCCTTAGATGATTTTACTTCGACCCCAGAATGGGAACGTTTCCTTAAATACACGCATATCGTAAAGCTCGATATCATGCAGATGGGTTTGGATGAAGCGTGTGATTTGGTTAGGGCACACCAAGGGAAGAAGTTTAGCTTTTTGGCGGAGCGTGTTGAGACCGAGCAAGAATTCCAGCAAGCCAAAGAAGCTGGCTTTAAGTTTTTCCAAGGCTACTTTTTCAATAAACCGGAAATCATCAAGAGTAAGTATATTAGCCCTGAGCAAGTGATTGCTATGGAGCTGTTCCAAGAAGTGTGTAAGCCCGATGTGGACTTTCAACGTGTCGAAAGCATTGTTGCGAAAGATGTGGCGCTCTCATACAAGCTGCTGCGGTTTGTGAATACTATGTCGCCGCGCCTCGAAGTGACCATCTCTTCTTTTCGTCAGGCTTTGGTGTATCTAGGGCAAGAGAAACTGAAAATGTTTGTTTCGTTAGCCGTAGCCTCTTATGTCTCTGATAAAAAGCCGAAAGAGCTGTATGGACTGTCCCTACAGCGTGCCCAGTTTTGTCAGCGTATGTCTCGCTATCAGGCATTTGAAGGGTATAGAGAGCAGGCCTTTATGATTGGCTTATTCTCCTTGTTAGATGCGCTGTTGGATTTGTCGTTAGAGAACTTAGTCGAGCAGTTGCCTCTGTGTAAAAGTATCAAGGTTGCTCTATTACGTAGGGAAGGCCCTTACGGTACTTTGCTTGCCCTTGAAGAGAGCTTTGAGCATGCGGATTGGCAGCAGATTGATGAGCACTGCGCTGATTTAGGGCTTAGCGTGGATCAGGTAAAAACTGAACTTACAGAAGCGCGTCGCTGGAGTCACACTGTGACCAACAAGCTGTAGTGTTGCTTTATTAAACTTTTATGACATTAAAAACGCACGCCTTGACGTGCGTTTTTTTATAACTAATGTATACGCATATCCATATATGAGTATGTAGTTATGCTTCCTCACCAATTTTTTAAATTACTGTCTGACGAAACGCGAGTGCGTTGCTTAATGTTGATTGTGCGCCAAGAGTGCCTTTCAGTTGGTGAGTTGACTCAGGCATTACAAGAAAGTCAGCCAAAGGTATCGCGCCACCTTGCGCAGCTGCGTTCAAACGGCATTTTGACTGACGTTCGCCAAGGGCAGTGGGTGTTTTACCGCCTGTCACAAGATTTACCGGGTTGGATGCTAAATTTAGTTGATGACCTTATCGCATCGAACTGTTTGAAAACTGAATACCAACAAGATATTGAGCGCCTAGAAGCGATGACTTCACGTCCTCAATGTTGCGTTTGATCGAATATTTTTAGATTCACCACTGACTGAGAGAACACATAATGACAGTTAAAGTAGGTATTAATGGTTTTGGCCGTATCGGCCGTCTAGCACTTCGCGCAGCTTTCGATTGGGAAGAGCTAGAGTTTGTAAAGATCAACGATGTAGCTGGCGATACAGCAACGCTTGCACACCTTCTAGAGTTTGATTCAGTTCAAGGTCGTTGGAACCATGAAGTAACAACTGAAGGCGACGAGATGATCATCAATGGTCAACGCATCAAAACCACTAAAGAGCGTGACATCGACGCGATCGATTGGTCTGGTTGTGATGTTGTGATTGAAGCGACAGGTGTTCACCGTAAGACTTCTTTCCTAAACAAATACCTAGAGCAGGGCGTGAAGCGCGTTGTAGTTTCTGCACCTGTAAAAGAAGAAGGCATCGCAAACATCGTGGTTGGTGTTAACGACAACATCTTTGACCCAGCAGTACATAAGATTGTGACTGCAGCGTCTTGTACCACTAACTGTATTGCACCTGTGGTTAAAGTGATCAACGAGAAACTTGGTATCGAGAATGCCTCTTTCACAACGATTCACGATCTAACTAACACTCAGACTATCCTAGATGCGCCACATAAAGACCTACGTCGTGCACGTGCTTGTGGTATGAGCCTAATCCCAACAACAACTGGCTCTGCTAAGGCGATTGTTGAGATCTTCCCTGAGCTAGAAAACCGTATCAACGGCCACGCGGTTCGTGTACCACTAGCGAACGCGTCTCTGACTGACATCATCTTCGAAGTGAAGCAAGACACAACGGCAGAAGAAGTGAACACGATGCTGAAAGAGGCGTCTGAGAATGAACTGAAAGGCATTCTTGGCTTTGAAGAGCGACCACTGGTGTCTATCGACTACAAAGGCGACCAACGTTCTACAATTGTAGATGCACTGTCTACCATGCTGGTTGGTAAGCGCATGGTTAAGATCTACGCTTGGTACGACAACGAAATGGGTTACGCGACACGTACCGCAGAGTTAGTACGTACTGTCGGCTTAGCATAAACCTGAGCGCTTAGGAGACAACACTATGACACATCCAACATGGCAACTAGACCTTGAACAAGGTGCGCTGATTCTGACTCCATGCCCAGGTACTAAAGAGGCTGATCTTGATGCATCTCTGGCACAACTGAAAGAGCAGGGCGTTAAAGCTATCGTGACTGCGCTCGATGATACAGAGCTTGCAAGCAAAGACGTGGCAGCACTTGGCGAGAAAACTCGTGCGCTAGGCATGCAGTGGTTCCAAATCGAAATCGAAGACGATTGTGCTCCAGGTACTGACTTTGCGGCGAAATGGTCTGCAGCAAGCCCTGAGTTGCACAAAATCGTTGATAGCGGTGCGAAAGTCGCTATGCACTGCATGGGCGGTTCAGGCCGTACAGGTTTGTTCGCAGCTCACTTGCTGTTAGAAAAAGGTTGGGACCTCGACAAGATTGTTCAAGAAGTTCAAGCACTGCGTCCAGGTGCTTTCACTAAACCTATCCAGGTTGAGTACATCAATGGCGTAGCGAATAGCTAATAGTCACCGGTGTTAGACAAGGAGCTTTTGGTATCTGGAGTGTTAAGCTTATCGTGATCCAAAAGCTCTTTTTGTTTTGATTGCAGAGATAGCATTATGTTTTCAAATCTAAGTAAGAGCGTTCGCCAATACATGTTGGTGACTTTCAACTACTGGAACTTCACCATTACCGATGGTGCACTTCGTATGCTGGTGGTTTTGTATTTCTACGACCTTGGTTACAGCTCGCTAGAAATCGCCTCACTGTTCCTCTTCTATGAATTCTTTGGTGTGGTGACGAACTTAATCGGTGGTTGGCTGGGGGCGCGTCTTGGCCTCAATAAGACCATGAACATTGGCCTGGGGATGCAAGTTTTCGCCTTGGGTATGTTGGCCTTGCCATCGGCCATGTTGACGATTCCTTGGGTAATGGCGGCGCAGGCGCTGTCAGGTATTGCTAAAGATCTTAATAAGATGAGTGCCAAGAGTTCAATCAAAACCTTGGTGCCGGATGAGCAGCAAGGTGCTTTGTATAAGTGGATTGCGATTCTGACTGGATCTAAGAATGCGCTTAAGGGTGCAGGCTTCTTTATTGGTGGTTTGCTGCTTTCAACGATTGGCTTCCAATACGCAGTGCTTGCTATGGCTGCAGTGCTGACTTTAGTCTTCATTGGCAGTGTAGTGAGCTTAGAGGCAGACATGGGTAAGGCGAAAACCAAGCCTAAGTTCAAACAAATCTTCTCTAAGTCTGAATCGATCAACATCCTGTCTGCGGCGCGCATGTTCCTGTTTGGCGCTCGTGATGTGTGGTTCGTGATTGCTCTGCCAATCTATCTAGGCAGTGTATTTGGTTGGGATCACTCTTGGGTAGGTGGCTTCTTAGCAGCTTGGACCATCGCTTACGGCTTTGTACAAGGCATAGCGCCTAAGATTACCGGTAAAGCGCAAGGCAAGGTACCAGATGGACATGCAGCACTGTTATGGGCGGGCGCATTGGCTCTGGTAACGGCGGGTATCGCTTATGCGGTGCAGATAACATGGCAACCAGAACTGGTGATTATTGGTGGCTTGATGGTGTTTGGTGCCATCTTCGCGGTCAATTCATCGCTTCACTCATACCTGATTGTCAGTTATGCAAAAGGCGATGGTGTGTCGCTTGATGTGGGTTTCTACTATATGGCGAATGCTATGGGCCGTTTAATAGGCACAATCCTATCTGGCTTGGTGTTCCAAATGGGCGGCTTGTCAGCTTGTTTGTGGGTCTCGTTCGCATTCCTGGCGATAACAACGGTGATTTCGTTGCGCTTGCCTAAGGTGCCACAAACCTCAGCGGCATAAGCTTCCGTCTGATTCGATTAAATCGCGATATGCTTCTCCTTTAACAATAAGCTGACTTGGTATTTATTCCGGTCAGCTTTTTTATTGCTATAGTAGAATGATTGAATATTAATCAGGCATTTACATGAAGCAGCGAATTCTCTTCTTTGATTTAGCACGATGTGTCGCGGCCGTAGCGGTTATCGCGATTCATGTTTTGGCACCTTATCGCAACGAGCTAGGAACCATTCCTTTTGGTGAGTGGCTAACGGCGGTTACGGTCAATGGTTTCAGCCGTTGGGCGGTACCTGTCTTTATATTGATAACTGGCGCCCTGATGCTCAGTGATCAGCGTCCATTTGATGCCAAGTATTATCTAAAGCGCCGTTTAGGTAAGGTGTTGATTCCTTTTATCGTCTGGTCGCTTTTCTATACCTACCTGTCTGGTTGGTCGGCAATGGGCTTTGATGCCGATGTCAGTTGGGATGTGCTGCTTAATAGCTATCACCACTATACCTACTATCACTTAGGTTTCTTCTACTACTTCATTCCACTCTATTTTGTGATTCCGTTCTTACAGATCATGGTGAGAAAGTATGGTGATAAGGCGGTTTATAGCTTCACTGCGGTGTGGTTGTTTACCTCGTTATTGTTCTTACTCAGAATCGATGGTCCTTGGAGCCATGAGCTGTGGCTTTACACTGGCTACTTGCCACTGGGTTATCTGCTGTACAAGAAAGTCCCACTCAACAAGTTTACTGTTAGCGTGAGTACTGGACTTGGCGTATTGGCACTGTTGACCACAGTCTATATGGTGGTTGATGCGAGCTTAGCTGCAGAAGAGTACACGGTTGGTCGTTGGTTCTCCTACAAAACCTTGAATACGGTATTAGCTGCGAGCATGGTGTTTATGTTGTGTCGCTACTTTGGAGAAGGGTTGTCAGACAAAGGCAATCAAGTGGTTGGCTTCATCAGTAAACACAGTTTGGGTATCTACCTACTGCACCCAATCTTCTTGTGGCCAATGAAAGAGTTTGGTTGGTACCAAGGTCACCCAGCTTGGGTTATTCCATTATGGATAGTGATTAGCGGAGCAGGTGCACTGTGGATGAGCTGGATCGTTTCTAAGTCAGAGAAGACACGTTGGCTATTGCCTTAGCGATGCGCCAAGGCGTTTCGATATTGGTTTATTGTTGAATGTCGATGAGAAAGGGTTGAAGCGCTAGGGTTAGCGCTTCAATGCAAAGTGTAAGAACTTATCACCTTGATAAGTTAAGGTCCCTTTGTCACCCGGGTTAAGAGCGTGGAAGTAGTGAATGCCGACTTGGAACTCACGTTTCGGACCAACTACACCGCGTTGAACATAAATCCAATACTCTTGGTCTTCTTGACCCGGTTCTGCATCAGGAAGGTCGATGGATTGTTTATCTAATACCGTGACGTTCACTTTCTTTTCTGGTGCGTTCTCGCCTTGCATGTGCTTTCGATAAAAAACAAGAAATACCCAGGCCGCGAGACCTGCGAGTGCAAAGATGGCAAAAAAGAGTGAGTTAGGCATATAACCTCCATGTAGTCGTAATGGTTATTCTAGTCTTTCGGGCAATAGGGATATGTGTTTAAAGCCGCTATTCGTGAACTGCTGTAAGCAAAGCTGATTATTTTTCGGCAGATATCACATTTAATGGCCAGTTTGGGATAAAGCACTGTTATTTCTTGTCTCTTGCTCTCGTAAATAGCAGTGATTTTGTATAAGAATAAGGAAATGCTCGACTAGAATTATAGTGTGGAGTGGGAGGGCCAAGATGACCGATATTGAAAAAGTGGTGACAAGAACTCGCAATATAGAGAAATTATTGAGACTTCAATATCACGCTGAAGGCGAAGGATTGCATGAGCTCGTAACAAGCTGTGAAGAAAGGCTACCGCACGATATGGTAAGCAAGCTGCGTTATATCGCGACGTGCCGAAATAAAGTAGTGAACGAACATGATGCCAAGTTGGAAGATCAACATAAGTTCATCATGATGTGTAACGACTGCGAGAAGGAACTGACTCCACGTAGTGGTCGTTTTATCTGGCGAGTTGCGATTTTGCTGATGATGGCAATGACTTTGGCTGCCGCGGGTTTCTACTATGCGAACTGGGATGTATTAACACTACATCTGTTTTCGAAATGAAAAAATTGAACAAAAAAAGGGACGCTCATGGCGTCCCTTTTTTTTGGTTCATCGCGGATTAGCGGGAACTAAAAACAAAAACGGTAGTAAG
>NZ_JAEFCE010000096.1:0-9661 GCF_016406055.1 Vibrio sp. IB15 | reverse complement strand
ATCGAATAATTACAGCTCCCCTACTTCAACGCTTCCATTGATGCTGTTTTGTACAGTTTAGCATTGTTACATTGCCTCATTCCTCAAGGTAGTAAACGATTAATTACCTTGGCAAAGGTTGGTAGGTTGAAAAGGAAAGTAAGGTAACTCATAACTTCCTGACAAACACTGAGAGGCTAAATATTGATCAATAATCTGCGCCATTCATTCACAGTGACGCAATATTGATAATAGGAAATTGACTACGAAATTGGGCGGTAAGTATGGCCTTTTACCTTTATGAAGGGCGTTTCAGCATTGCGTCAAAGTCGCTCCATTATCTGGCTGGTGTGCGTTCTCGATAATCTGCATATCAGCGTTTTTTTGATAGTAAGTTGTTAACCAAGAGATAACCTGCTCTTCTATGCTTGTGGGCACGATGAAATCTTTTGCCACCATCACAATGGCAGACTGCATCGCATCAAACGCTTGGTTGACAGCGTCATAAACTGCAAAGTTAATTCTCATTTTGCTTTTTACGATATTGCCTAGATTAGCGATAAAATGAGTAGCCTTATCGCGCAGATTACTCTCTTTTGTCGTCTGGAAATCCGTTGTCCTTCTTGTGTAAGCGTATCAGGTCACCACTTAAGTTCACAGCTACAGTCACATCTGTGTTATCGCCGAACGTTGATGCAATCGGTACAGGATTGAGCACTCCGCCGTCAATGAGTTCTTCGCCATTGATGACATGAGGTGCAAAGAACGTCGGAAGAGAAATATAGGCTCAATAGCATCAAAAAGAGAGCCGGACTTCAGCCAAACCTCATTCTCAGCCGCGACGTTGGCAGCAACTGTCCCACAAGGGCCCCAGATTAAGTGCACATTTACCCTTGGCACTTTTCGACTCAAAAGTATTCGAAAAGCCAGTGTGTTCATTGATTTAAAGGGGTATAGGTGAAACAAATTAGGGTTTAATTTTTTTGACTACGTTATCGTGAACTGGAAATAAAAGCGTAGGAGAGCCCTAACTTAATGAATGAGTCCTTCAACTCAACTGTAAAATATGCAATAAAACGCTTACTGAAGGAATCAAGAAACGCTTTCAATTTTCCTCTTGTTTGTGTGGCATACACTACTGTTAAAGCAATCGCTAGGTCAGTCAGAACCGCATTAGAACCAGTGAATTTGAAACAAAATTCCAGTAAAACCTAAGCAATTTTAAAAGGTAGTTTCAAGAAGCATTAGGGTAACTAAGCTTCTATAAAGTTAGATGGCGTTGAGTAAACAACATGAATATTAATCAAAGAATTAGAGGCGATCACGCCTCTTACATTAGCAATTTATACACTATTGATTGCCGACTTGGAACTAACCCCAACGGTGCTCCACCCTTATCTGATGCAATAAAAGAGACACTACTCGATGATCTAAGCGATTATTACTCTTTTAACCATATCGCGAAGTTATCAGTGTTGACGGCTAACTATATCGGGACCGCTCCGGACCGCGTTTTTTTCTCTAATGGCTCTATGCCCATGCTTTCGACGATTTTCTCTAAGTTACTCGGCGACAATATGACGATGCTCGGCTTGGGACCCCAATTCGTGGATGCAGTATCTGAGTTTATACAGCTCGGAGGCTCTTATAATGCCCTCAAATATAGCCCTGGCATTATTCCTATTTTCTGCGAAGAGATCAGAACCACTGCCCCATCAATTGTTTATATTGACAACCCAAACAATCCAACCGGTCGAGCATACTCTCGCGAGGAATTAGAGCCAGTAGTCGAGGCT
Source organism: Vibrio sp. IB15 (assembly GCF_016406055.1). Classification (NCBI taxonomy): domain Bacteria; kingdom Pseudomonadati; phylum Pseudomonadota; class Gammaproteobacteria; order Vibrionales; family Vibrionaceae; genus Vibrio; species Vibrio sp. IB15. Next base: position 7,886 of record NZ_JAEFCE010000096.1, on the reverse strand, counting down.
TGTCAAGATTCTGACTCAATACTTTTAATCGATGAGGCTTATGGGGATTATTTAAAAAAGAGTGAGAGTATGGCTCAGTTTGCCAACGAATTTAATAATGTTGTGGTAACACGTAGTTTTTCTAAGGGGTTAGGCTTAGCATCTTGTCGTCTTGGCTACGCTGTAGTCTCTCCTAATTTACGAGATTATTTGTCAAGAATCATTATCCCATTCACACCATCACTGACGTCAATCAAGATCGCTTGTGATGTGTTACCAAATATCGACAGCTTTCTTGAGAAGTGCAAAACAGATTGCCGGGAAATCAAAAAGACGATGATCGACGAACTACAACAATGCGGAATAGAAGTCTTGCCGACAAATGACGAGACGCCGATTTTTTTGGCTTATAAAAGAGGTGAAAACTTAGCTAGCTGGTTTGATGACCGCGGAATATTGGTCGAGTCCGCTCACCATTTTGCACTAACAGACAGCACATTAACTAAAGAGTATTGTCGACTAAGGATCGTTGGTAACACACACGACCTTGAGCACTTTATCTACAGACTAAAATAGCCTTGCATTCTCATTTTCGTAGGATTTCAACCAACCACTTTCTCACCTATCTACATACTCCTATATGCGGATGCAGTCTATTTGGTTTGAAATGTGGTTGATTATCACAGACGGCTTCTTTTATCGCAGATAATAATTCAATCCATTTAACGTCTATCTGTTAAGCTATTATTGCTTCGATATTTTATCTTCCCACTCTGCCGCCCAATCTCTTAAAGGGTCGAGTGTTTGCATTAAAGACACTCCTAACTCTGTTAGTTTATAGCCTTCCGATGTTGTAAAAACTAACTCAGCTTCAGTTAACTGCTTAATCCTAGTATTTAAAACCGAAGGGGACATGCTGTCGCATCGTTGTTGTAGCCCTCTGAAGCTCAAAGGTTCAGAGTTCAGCTCCCACATGATCCTCATATTCCACTTTCGGCCCAACAGATCGAATAAAGCCATGATGGCTATACCCGAGCTAGATCCTCTTACTAATTTTTTAGGTAATGGTGTTGTCATAAATCTTGCGCTTCTAAAAGCGTAGCGATATGATTCGCTACGAAATAAGTAGCAATTTTATATCAATTTATTTGAAAAGCGAGAATTATATGTACCTAGTAGATATGACCTTTACAGACATGACAAAAATAACTCCAGAGCTAACTGATAAGCATAAGAATTATCTTGAAGGAGAATATAAATCAAACAATCTATTGTTTGGTGGGAGGAAAGTACCTAGAACTGGGGGCATACTTATTTCGCAACATGCAAGTAAACGAGAGCTTGAGCAAGTATTAAATTCAGATCCATTCATTAAAAGTGGAGCTGTCACGTATTCAATTACTGAATTTATTCCTGTAATGGCTTCTAAAGCTTATCAAGGTATCGTAGCCTAACAAAAGAGCATGGCGTCAATAATTGATTTCTGACGCTATTTTTGTCCCCCATTAAACGGCCTCTGTTTCTTCCCTCCCTAATCACAACAAGTGCGCTACAAAACATGAACCAATCGATTTTCTCGAGTCTTTCTAACCTAGCACTTTCATACTGAACGATACCTTATTAACCCTGAAGCTAAACCTCCTACAAAAAACAAACTATCTTGCGGCTTCCACGCTAACCAAGGCACTCTACGACTAATGTCTAACTACCTGAGTCTATTTGTTTTTTTGGGTTTGGTATAAGGTACTAACAACTAAATGTTAACGAATTTTTAATTATAAGTTGACGTATTGTTTACACATCTGCATGAGTCAATAACGTTTGTTGGAACAACACACCTTAGAGTGTGAAAGAAAGGAATCAAAATGAGCAGTACTTTAGAGTCCGTAAATATACCAAGAGAGGAGCCTCAGACCCAAGAGGACGAACTCTCCTATGAACAGCAACACAAACCAAGCTCAGAGTTTGAAACCCGAGAACAGTATCTAGAGCACGAATTACAAATCATGTCGCCTAAGCGCTGGCGTCCAAATTTACCGTTTAAAGATTATCGATTTGAGATAGAAGACACCATCCCAGCCATGGCCGCGACCATTGGTAAAGTGGTTATGGTGGGCGCGATTGCAGCCACCTTTGCTGGTGCTCTCGGGTTAAATGAAGACTTCATTCTAGAAAACGTTCGATACGAACTCCTTATCGCCTCTGTCTTCATCATTCTTTTCTCTGGCTTTCTACTACCAACGGCTAACCTCGCAGGTACACACGGCCCACTTATTCCATTAATCCCTATTGTTGTTGCCGCTGGCGGTCACCCAATGGCCTTTGGCTTGCTGATTGGCGCATTCGGCTTGCTGTTAGCCATCAGTAAAGGCGGCAGTATGTTGGCTAACCTCACCAGTAAAGGTGTGTGTGGCGGATTGCTGCTCTACCTTGGCTTCGTGGGCACCGCTTCTCAAGTGAAAAAGCTGTTCGCTTGGGCAGAAGGCATCGGCATGAGCCACATCGCTTTTGTCGTGATCTTCTGCACCATTATCTTGTATGCACTATTGGAGCACTTTCGTAAACGTTGGTTAGCTGTGCCTCTTAGCTGCTTGCTGGGTGGTGCGATTGCATTTGCCATGGGTGCCCCATTCGCTTTCCACACAGAGCCTGGCCTACCGAACATGAACCCTATGTATTGGTGGGGAGAAGATACTGGTTGGATGCTAGGCCTACCGACGATTGAGCACTTCATGGTAGTACTGCCGTTCGCGATTCTAGCGGTAGCGATGTGGTCACCAGATTTCTTGGGGCATCAAGTATTCCAAAAGATCAGTTACCCAGAGCGTACTGAAAAAGTGCACATGAACATTGACGACACCATGACCACAGCGTCTATTCGTCAAACATTCGGCTCGCTACTTGGTGGTACTAACTTTACGTCCTCATGGGGTACTTACATTGTACCTGCGGCGATTGCAAAACGTCCTATCCCTGCGGGTGCTCTTCTGACGGCTCTGTTCTGTATTATCGCTGCGATTTGGGGCTATCCGATGGATTTAGCTATCTGGCAACCGGTACTGTGTGTCGCTCTGATTGTAGGTGTATTCGTTCCACTGCTAGAAGCGGGAATGGAGATGACACGTGAAGGGAAAACCACTCAATCAGCAGCGATTGTTGTGTTCTCATCAGCGCTTGTAAACCCAGCATTTGGTTGGTCTATCACCATGTTGCTAGACAACTTAGGCTTAGTTGGCTGTAAAGAACGTAGTGGTGAACTGAGTAAGATGAGCCGTTGGGTACTACCGGGCATTATGTTTGTTGTACTAACAAGCGTGATGGCATTGGTTGGCCTTCTACCAGGCATTCCAGCGATTATCCCAAGCTTTCGTTAAGCTAGACTGATAGCTAACTTCCATAGTAATACAAAGGCTTTGAAGCCTTAATTTATCTATCTATGATTGCTTGGCTAACTCATCCGGTTCCGTCAACACAGTGTTACAATGCTATCGTTGCTCAAAAACCGGAAGTCACAAGTTAGTCAAAGTCACTCAATTACAATTAATTAGCACTATCGTTAACTTGATTCCTCAATAATGCTTGGGGTTTTATGTCGCGAAGGCATAGCAGGAATACATATGAATCCAAGTCTCAGCGAAGTATTGCAAGCTCTTCAGGACAGTTGGTCTATAGACAGCACTGATGAGCCAGAAAATTGGAACCCGTCCAACCCGAGCCGTGGGCAGTGCGGGATGTCCTCACTCATAATAAATGACTACTTTGGTGGGAAGTTAGTGCTATGGAAAGTTTTTGTGGGTGAAGAACAAGACGGCGTACATTATTCAAATGAATTACCAGACGGCACTCCATTCGACTCGACTGGTGATCAGTTTTGGGATACAGAGGAGTTAAAAGAACCTTTATCGTTCGAAAGACCAAGTGAACTACCAAAGAATGGAGCTGACCGTTATCTGCGACTATCAGATTTGGTACGTAGTAAGTTGGAACGCAAGCAGGAAGAAAAGTCCATCTCAACCTAAGTTTCAAGGTATATGACTTAAAGAAGCCCACTACGAAGTGGGCCCAAGTTTATTAATTTGAATAAATTTAAGTTCTCTATTTTAGGGAAAATCCATTACCAATTTATATCTAAAAACAATCCTTTATTTTATGTGTATCATTCGAATGATTAGCTTGGAACATCCTATCGGGTGTAATCGAAACATATCGCTTACCCATTGTTACTTCAATGCTAATTGTCTAGCGCCTATCTACATAGATTTTAATCGAGATCCAAAATGCTGATATACATAGTCATTGTCGAAACCATCAACATTCTGACTCGAGAAAATTAGCGGTGTAGAACCTTGATTTAATGCTGCTTTCTGGGACTCCACAACTAACATGTTCATGATCATCATGCCCGCTATGCTTGAAAAAGCGCCCGTCACTTTTCCGTTTACATTACATAGGCCATCACCAGGCGGAACCTGATTATCAATAACAATATCAGCAATATCCATCAACTTTAGACCAGAGCTATGGCGGCTTGGATATTTCGACGACTGTTCGATCGACGTTATCGCAATAACTTGATGTCCTTTAGACTTAGCAATCTGTGCGAACTCTATTGGGAGAGCATTCCGCCCTGAATTAGAAATGACCATCACTACATCATTAGCTGAAATATTCTGTTCATTCCAAATAACTTCGGCTAATCCTGGCAACTTTTCCATAGCCGAACCTCTTAGTGCACCATCATTGGTTAGTAGCACCGAGTCTAAGATAGCATTGACATTACCAAGGCCACCAGCTCGAATAAATCCCTCTAGACCAACCATGTGCGAGTGACCTGTCCCTAGGACTTGTATCATATTGTCGTTAACAATAGCTTGAGCAAATAACTCCGTTGCTTGAGATAACGCCTTTTGGTTGACCTCCACAAGTGAGGTAAGCTTTGGTATTAAACGATTCAAGTATTCAGACATGCTTGTGTTCTCCTGTACTCTTTGACGATGATTCAAACATATCAGCCCTACCTTACATTAGTGATACTATTCCACTAAAAAGTGATACTTTTATTGATAATTGAAAAATACGTGTCAATATGCGTTCACATAACCAGTAATTTAAAACGGCTTGGAATGAAAGCAACAATACAGAAAGTACCTCAAAGGCATGGCTGGTCCTGGCGCTATAAAAAATTTGAAGAAACCTTCAAACCGGAAAGCTGGCATGCTCATCAAGAATTTGAACTGGTTTTGCATCGCAACTTTCAAGGTAAATCGAGAATTGAAACCTTTGAAGGGCAGATAAAACACAACGAACTACTACTAATTGGCCCAGGCCTTGCCCATAGCTTCGAATCACGAGATTCAGATGAAAAACATCCGTGTGAAACTCATGTCATCTGGTTCAGAGAGGAGTGGATCGGCCAACTCATGTACAGCAGTACCGAGCTTCGACAGTTGGCTCCTATCATTCGCAATGCCAACAAAGGTATAAGGTTTACAACACAAACAGCAGAGAAGGTTTACCAACACCTCATTAACTTTAGTGAACTATCCCCAATTGCGCAGCTTGCAGTCTTCATTCAGGTTTTGGGAGAACTGTGCTCTGATCAACATGTTATCGAGCTACTGCCCTATTATTCGCGAGGAGAAAAAGAAAAGGCTAGTAATGATTTCAGCAAAATAGATAAGGTTTGCCAGTACATAGATCTGCACTATTCATCAGATATTACTTTGAAAAAGCTTGCTAATTACGTACATGTAAGTGAAAACACTGTACATCGTTGGTTCACACAACACTTTAACGAAAGTTACATCACCTATTTAACAAAGTTAAGGTTGAATCATGCTTCGCAATTGCTCACAACAACGTCGCAGCCCATTAGCTTAATTGCAGAAAGAGTAGGCTATACTAATCGCTCTAACTTTAATCGCCTTTTTAAAAAGTACAAAGGCACATCACCTTCAATGTACCGTCAGAAATTCAGATGAACAATTGTTTATTCAAGCCTTGCCTGATTTACACGATGCAATCCTGTATATTTTAACACTTCAGTCGTCTCATAAAGGTTCATACAGAGTTATTTATCAACTCCGAGAACCCAATTTACTTTAGCGTCGAAAACGCGCTTTCCCCTGGCACTACCGCCATCACGGACAAGGCACAAAATACACCGATTCTTGTTTGCAGCATGCGTTATATGACAAGAGAAACGTGCTAAATCTAGAGATGCTTACCAAAAACATTCCGAGTCAGCTTACGAATTTATCTTCCTCGACTAACCTCCGCACTCCAAGCCTCTACTTCTTCATGCCATAGTTGATCTAATAGATAAAAAGCTCTAAATATCTGGACACACTTTTATTCACAGAACTTGTTGATGTTGAATATGTCATTAACCACCATAATCCGAATACTTAATGATCACACAGGACGTAAATATGGCTTCATTTCAATTTTATAAGAAAGATACAACGTCAACACATTTAGATGTACATAGTGACTCATTTGCGAGAGAAAACGCTCAACTTATTGAGCAAGAGTTCGAGCCAATAGGTGACATTATAGAAGCAGAAAATAGCCAAATTGCGCATGAAACGTTTAAATCAATGTGTGACCATGAATTAGAAACCTTGGCGAAGTCGCAACTATTGGTAGGGGTTCTTACTGCGGGAGCTGGCAGTGTGTAAACATCACTTTGCTGTCAATTTACTGCACTGACTCGACTTATTTAACGTAGATCACACTAAGCTGGGCTATATCGTCTAACATTGAGGTGGGACTAAGTCTCAATAAATATTAGATATTTTCGCCTTGATGTGGTGTTTGTTTTGCTTCAGACAGAGGTAAACTTTAAAATTTTCTTGCTAAAAAGGTAGAAAACTTTATAGTATTCTCAAGTTAAAAATGAGAACAAACATGTCATTGCAAAAAAAACAATCCAAAGTATCACTGAACATCAAAATCCCTTCAGACTTGGATGCTCGCCTTAAACTAGCGAGAAAAGCAGCGCGTGAACAAGGGCTTATGTTCAATGTATCCCAAGAAGTTGAAAAGTTTCTTGAGAAAAAATTAAAACAAGTTGAACGTCAATTATCTATAGATGAGGAGATTAAGAATAACCTAAAGGAACTTGGTGGATTTGATATAGATGAAATGATGAAATCGATGGATTAAAAATACTAACACGTATTGATTTAATTGAATTACAAACGATAACAAGTGTGGAGATGATTATGGGTACAATAATTGGACTGTTAATTTTAGTTGGGATAGATTTACTCTTAGAGCGTCAAACGGGGCTTCATTTACATCAGTGGATTGCAAAAAAAATTCAAGACTCTCAAAACAAGAAATAATCGATTCTCATAAAAGTGAAAGAATTCATTATTTTGCCGGTTTGATGTAAGAATTGCTTGTACCAAACATAGGAGAAAATGGTATCAAGCGCTGATAATAAAGATTGGTATTATCAGTACCGACCTACATAGTCGAGTTTTTAGAAATGCAGGCTCAACGATTCTCAAAAACTAAGGCCAAGTGATCACGAGGCCTTAGTTTTACCTATCTAGCAACTTCCCGCTCCCCATTTTTGGTCCAATCATTTAAGTGTAGCTGAGTCCGTTTTGCCACTGCTTTCGAAACTCTTCAAGCTCATTAATAAATAACTTAAAACGATTAGGAGTATGTAGACTTGGCTTATAGAAAGCATAGAGATGATTTACTTCGAACCATAAGTTATGGAACAACGGTATTAATTGACCACTTAACACATACTCTCTAGCATGCGTAATCGGAAGTAAGGCAATACCTAAGCCTTCTAACGCCATAGAAGACCCTGTAAATAATTCTGTGTAACTGATCTTGGTTACAAGTATTCAGTTAATCGATCTTCGAACATAATCATAAAACGGTTT